>NZ_CP070495.1:0-70104 GCF_016925515.1 Methylomonas sp. EFPC1 | reverse complement strand
TTCTCCAATGCGCTGGCTATACCTTCCTTGATTAAATAGACCAGGGTTGCTTTTTCGTCTTCGGATTTAATGACGCCGCTTTGATGGGCTTGTTCTGCAATCTTCTCACCCAGTTTGGCGGCTGTAACCGCTGCCGCGACTTCCGGCATTTGCGCAATTACTTTCCGTTCAATTTCCTTGCCGGTGCGTAGCGCTTGGGCGTTTTCTTCCAACGCGCTTTGATAGTCCTCTCTTTCGATTCGCCAGGCGTTTTTTTGCACAGGCTTCTTCGTTTCAACTGTGTTGCCGGCTTCGTCGCGGGTTTGGGTGGGAATATTCACGCTTTGTTTGCCCACATTGGCTAACACTACGGTATCCCCGATCTGTGGCTGTGATTGCGATTCGGCGAATGCGCGCTTGAAGTCCGCCCCCCATTTGGTCACTTCTTTGCCGTTGACCTCCAGTTTCACATAGTACGATTTGCCTTTTTCCGGATCGTGTTTGTAATGGTCTGCGCCGTGAGCTAACAAGACGCCCGTGGTCATGTCGTCTCGTTGTACTGGCTTTTGTTGGGGTTCCGAGCTTTTGGCGTCACGCGCGGCCATAGCTTTTAACAGTTCGGCCTCTTCCAATTTCGAAGGCTTGTAGCCCACCACCTCAATTCCTTTCATCGTGGCTTCACGCCAGACTTGTTGCTTGAAATTGTCTGTTCCGGATACGGTGATGGCTTGCCAGCTCCTGGCCTCTGCGATGGCGACCGCGTCACGGATTACGGTAACGTTCTCCGTTTCTAGTTTTATTTTTTTGCCACCATCCTCAAACGCGAGCGTTTTATCTTGGAAGTAGTATTGATTTTTGAGCCGTAGGTATCGTGCTGCCACGCGTTCAGGTACTTCCTGGTTGCCGGTTGGGTTGGGTGATTGCGTGGATTGCTGGTCGCTGGCCTGTTCTGGTGGGGTTTGCTGGGATGGTGCGGCGGTTTTATCTTGCGTCCGATCATAGAAGGCAATGATGTTTTCTTGCGCTTGTTGACCTTTAGCTGCCGGCTTGCGGTCCGGTTGTGCGGGTTGATGTTCCAGGTAGGCGGGTGTTGCAATGCCTTCCAGTGCATTTTTTTGCCAAAGTTTTTGCGCCTTCTCAGGGTTTATATGGGCAAACCGTTCCAGATCGTCGGCCAGGCGGTCGTCCAGTTTTTGAGGCTGCGGTTCGTCTTTGCCTTCGGCGGCTTGCTTGTTGAGTGTTTGCAGTCGTTTTCGTATCGATTTTTCCATAGCGCCGTAGAAGCCGGCTTGAAACTCTTTGTCCTCCGGGAACACATCCGGTACGCTTTTGTAATATCGCGGCTGGCCGTCCTCATAGGTGCCGTGGATTTCGGTGGATGCCATGATGCGGCCACGATTGTTTTCCGCATATGTGACGCTCGGTTTTTTTTCCGGGTCAGCGGTGAAGTAGGCTGCGCCGGCCTTTTCGGGGTCCGTGTATTCCTTAGATTTTTTACCTGCCATGACCGTAAAAATTGCGGCGGCTTGCGGTTGTTGTTGGGCTGTTTCGGACGGATTGGGTTGATTGGCCATGTGGCGCTCCTAGTTATCAATGACTAAGTTAAGGTAACGTTGTGCAGCCGCCTTGATGTCCTCGGCGGTCATTGGTTGGTCGGTCGGCGGTAGTATGTATTCGGGGTCAATATCAAAATCGTTTAACGATAGGCTGTCGAAATTTTCGAGTTCTTCTATCGTGACAGGTCTATAACGGGGTTCGTCGTCTGCCTCGATTTCGGCGTAGATTTCCTCCATTGCACGGATAACCGGTTCGATACGTTTGACAGTCGGTGCTTTGAGTAGCCGTTTTTTGAACTGCCGGTCTTTGTAGTAAATGATTTTTTGGGCCAGGATTGGGCGGATACCTTCGAAAATGATGATTTCCTTGTCTTCGCCGATTTCCTTCACTTCTTGCGGCATGAGTAACATGCGGCGTTGGTCGCTTTCCGTTGTGCTATTGCCTTTCGTTCCCCACATAGGGCGTGAACGGCTTTTGCCCTTCACCGTGGTTGAGCCAAGATCGTTGGAAATTTCTTGTGCGTCCATGAAATCCTTGGGGGCAAACATAATGCGCCCTGCCAACGTTTTGACGATGGTATCCGCCCCGTCCCTGCCATACACGGACCGTAGTTGTGATGGCGTTTGTATGACGAGCAAGGTCCGCACGTTGTAGCCCGGTAGAAAACCACTGGATATTTCAATGACCGGTATCCGGCCTAGCGCTGTACATTCATCGAGCAGCAATAACAGTTGATGTTTCAATGCCGGGTTGTGCTCAGGTAATTCGCGGGTTTGCAGGCCTATCGCCTGCTGAAAAAACAGGCTTAGTACGGGCCTTATCCTGTCGAGGTCGTCGGGTTTGACGCCGACGTAGATGGATGTGGGCCTTTTGCGCAAGTCGCGCAGATCGAAGTCATTGCCCGATGTAGCGGCGTCCAGTAAAGGGTTTAGCCAGAGTGCCAGTTTTGAGGTTAGCTCTTTACGGATGCCGCCCGCTGTTTGCGGCGGCAAATCGATAACTTCATAGATCGATGATACACATTGCCACGAGAGCGGATTGCTGCCGCCTCTTCGTCTTGCGAGTATCCCCTTCCAATGTTCCACAAACCCTTCGCCGGTCGTTCCGCCCGACATTCCTTGGCGCAACACCTCGCCTATGGTGCGCAAGCTATTTGGGGTTTCGAACAGATACAGCGCTATGCCTAAAAACAAGGTCCGGGCGCTTAACACCCAAAATGAGTCCTTGTTCGCTTCGACTGAATAAAGCATTTCGGCAATGCGTTGCACGTCGTTAATCCGAATGCCGGGGTCGTCGGACACGTAAAAAAACGGGTTCCAGCGGGCGGTTTGGCCGGTTTCGGAAAGCGGGTCGAAAAGGTGAACCGCTTGGCCGTATTTTTGCCGAAAACCGGCAGTCACTTCCCAATTTTCCTTTTTGACATCTACCACAATCACGGAGCCGGCGAAATTGAGCAGGTTTGGAATGACCACGCCAACACCTTTGCCCGATCTTGGCGGTGCGGCCAGGATGGCACCTTGTTGGCCGGGAATGGATAGGTATCGTTCGCCAATTTTGCCGATGATGATGCCGTCACCGTCTAACAAGCCGCGTTGCATGATTTCACGGACGGTCGCGAATCGCGCATCGCCATGCAGTAACCGGCGACGGGGAATGAATGGAATAGCCATCACACCGCCTATCACGGCAAAGCCGGCTACCGCGCTGCCGATCAGGCTTCGGCGAATGTCTGGTTTGTGGCTGTAGTAGTGGCCGTATTGCAGCCAAGTCAACGGCGTGGTCTGTGCCGGATTCTGGTGATTGACCACCAGAAAGAAATAGCCGGACAAATACAGTCCGGCTACGATGGCAATGAGCAATCCGGCGACTATTTTGGCAATCTGTCTCATAGGTTACAGGCCGTGTGCGCGTTTTTTCTCGGGCTTGAACCACGCTTCGGATATACGCCGTTGGTGGTTGAATTGCAGAACAATGTCTACGGTCTGGTAGATCAACGATTTTATTTCGTCGGATTGTAAAGATTGGCCGGCTGGGCTTTGCCTGAGCAGCAACATCAATTGCGACAAGGCCAGTTGTGCGGTGTGGCCGTGTACGCTGGTGATGGAACCGGGGTGTGATGCCACTGCCCGCAAATATTCAAACGCTTCATCACTGCGTAATTCGGCTAGAAACAATCGGTCTGGCTTCATCCGTAAACAGGCTTCCAGTAGTGTTTTTGGGGTGACGTTGGCTTGTCCTTGTCCACCTTTCGAATACAACAGGCGGACATGATCAGGTTGATTGAGAATCACCAGCTCCTTGGCGTCCTCAATCGTGATGATGCGTTCGTGTTTAGGTATTTCGAGGATCAGAGATTTGTTGACAGTGGTTTTTCCGGAGCCGGTCACGCCTGATAACAAGATGTTTTTTTTCGCGAGGATGGCAAGCCGAACAAATTCTTTATATTGGCGTCTCTCCTTGAGTTCGAGTAATTCCCGCTCTACCGCGTCGAGTTCATCGCTGGCGTCCTGGCATTCGCTGAATAGCCCGCGTTCGTCAAGTTCATCCAGGGTCCACACGGTTTTCGAGGGTCGGCGAATGGTAATCGATACGTGTTCAGCGGCGGGCGGCAACACGAACTGTATCCGCTCACCTGTCGGCAGGTCTGCCGATAACAGCGGGGTGCTTTCGTCAGCGCCTTGTGAGGTCTTGTTCGCAACCAGGTTTGCCATGTTACGACACCAACCCGGCGAGGCGAATGGTAATTTTTCACAGGTTTTGCCGCTATAGCGTTGAACATACGCCTCAAACGGTTTGTTGATACAAACCTCTGTTACATCGTCGTCGTCCAGTACAAACCGCAACGGGACTAAATACAGATGCAAGGAACTCAGGTATTCAACGTTATCGCGTTTATGGGCCATATCCATGTTATTCGCCTTTTATGTTGGAGTTGATTTTCTATTTTTCGCGGGCGCGAAAAATGTTTGGCTAGGCTATCGCTTACAGGTATTCGAATTCGATCCGGTTCACTTCGTCATGCGCACCGCAGTTGTAGCGGCGCTGTAGCATGGCGGTAAAGTCTTTCGGTTCGTAGTCAGGGAATCCCTCGCGAATGCAATCCGCTTTGTCTATGGCGGATAAGGGTTCGCGGCGAATCGATACAATGCGAATCTGCCCTCCTATCTTTCGGGCTTTTTCGCCTTTCTTAAGTCCCATGGCTTTTTCGACGGGCTGAACAACGTCGCCCGGATTCAAAAACCACCAACCAAAGCGGCGAGTGACTGTTTTTGTTTGGTTGGCCACCTGTTGGGTGGTCATTGCAAAGCTCATATTCCGGGGCATAAACGTTTTCCTAACGTTTATTGAGGGAGGCTGTATTTCGCCGCCGCTTCGTCGTAGATGTATTGGTATTTGTCCTCCAGTGAGTAAACAGGGCGGAAATCCACGTCGCGGGCAAATAGAATTTGTACGCGTTCGCCTTGTGGGATGTTGATGGTGGGTGGAATGTTGACGGTGTTTCGCAATACCTCGGTCATGACGCTGTTAGGCTGCTGGGTGTTGTAGTTCAGGGTTGTGCCACCACTATTGCCTGCGCCGCTGGCATAGTTTGTGCCGGCTTGTATTGCGCCGTTAATGACCGAAATCAATATTGCCGCACCGAACCTATCCCAAAAATGGTTATCGACTTCACCGGCAATGCCCGATCTACCCAGTGAATCGGTGGCCGGCGAGTCGAGTTGGGCAATGACACCGTGTTCGGTGCGGGCTTCTGTCCATATCACGAAGAGGCGGCTTTGGCCTTGCTGGACGTTTGCGCGGGTTTCGCCATTAATGGCGGTGCCACGTTTCAGTAGCGGCACTTTGCCGTCCGCCCCGAATATGTCATAAGCCAGTACACAGGTAACGAGTCCGGGGAGTTGTGAGTCGATGGCGGTTTCCAGGGTGCAATCGCCTTTCCGGCCCTTTGGGATCAGGTAGGTCATGGATGGCAGCATTTGGGCGCGGGCGGTCGCCATGGTGGTGGGCTTTAGCGCATCGCCAAGCGGGGTGGTGTTTCCCCCGACATTGCCCGCTAATGCGGTATTCTGGCCGACTGCGCGGCCAGTCGGTTGTCCGCTTGGACTTACGCCGTTATGTAAGCCGGTTTTGACGTATACCGGGGTGTTGAGGCGACGTTCAACCGCTAATTCTTCCGGGGTTTTGGGTTTGGGCTGACTGTTGTTGCCGACGGCGTTGTCGGCTATTTCGGGCGGCGGGCCAAACATGTTGCCGGCGTTGAAGGCTTCCGGCGGCGTGGTTGGGGTTGGTGATTGGTTTGGAAATGGCACCGCGCCCAGCTTCGGCAGACTGCCGTTGTTTTGTAACAATTGTTCTTGTTGTTTGCGCTTGGCCTCATCCAACTGTTTTTGTTTGCCCGTGAGGTTGCTGTAATACCACGTGAGAAATCCGCCTCCCAGCATGATGATGACGCCGATGGCGAAAATGTTGTTGAGCTTGGATTGCAGCGATTGGCCTTTCGTGACACTGGGCATTTTGCGCTCACCCACGACATTATCGGCTTGTTCCAGTTCGTCATTGTAGGGGTCTTTCGCATTATTCATGACCAGCAGCCTCGTTTTCGGTAGGTTGTGTTTTCAGTATGACTTCGTCTTTTACGGTGCCGGAGGTGAGGCGCTTGCCGCCTCCGGTGAATTGTCGGTTTTCGATACAGCCGACCAGTTCACCCCGCCGTAGAATAAAGCGGTGGGCGATGCGGTGTACTACGACCTCTTCGTTGTCAGGGTCTACGTGGAAATTGATCAATGATTCCGATTCGTCGGCGTTTTCGGCGAAGATTGCAGGGTATTCGGCGTGGGCGCTAAATTTGATATGGGTTTGTATGCCGTCGTCATAGGCCTCAATCGGTTTCATGGACGGATTGCCGCAATACCAATAGTCGCGGTTAATTTTGTCTGCCGCTGCGTGGAGTTTATCGCGCAGATTGTTGCGGGTTGCGCGGTCTGCTCGTTGTTTGGCTTCCTCATCCGGATAGCGGAAGGCTATCGAGTAAATCATGCTGTTACGGTTTTTCGGCGGGTCTTTGCGGACTTCATAATCGAAGTGGTATACCCGCAGATTGGTTTTAACGTCTATGTTGGTTCTCACTAGCTCCGCTTTGGGTTTGATCCAAGTGTCGTTGCCGTCGGCGGTAATATCCAGACCACCGGTATCCCCTGCTCCAACGCCAATAAATTGCTCGTCTGGCGACAGGCGTAAATGTGTTTGATAGCCGACATAACCGATCAATCGGATGACATCGTCTTTGTCGTACACGACTTCGCGAACTCTCGGGTCGGTAATGCCCGGTACGGGGCGAATTTCGCCGACACAGACCGTTCCCCATAGCAACAGCGACACGGCGGTTAGTTTGGCAACTACTCTCATTTTGGGCCTCCATTCAAAATTTGCGGTTGGTCGGCAATGACTTCCGGTTCTTTGTGGTAGCTGGTGATGCGTAGGCCCATTGGGTTCAGGCTGCGCTCTTTGTCGTTTTTCGACGGTTCGCCGTAGGCGTATTTGATGGTGGATAACCAATGTGTTACCAAGGGTGCGCCGTTGCCGCCCTTGCGCGTTTCAGTGGTGAAACGCACTTGCGCGGTATCCCGTGCGCCGCTGTCTGGTTCCAAAAACGTGATGCCTTTAACGTGAACGGTGACGGTTGTGCCGTCTTTGTATTTCACCAGAGGCGAATCGGGGTTGGTTTCCTGCCAGGCCAGCGCCCATTCGTCATTGGTTTTGGCGTTGTGAAACGCTCCGACCATTTCGTAATCGGTTTCAGCGATGGCGTAGAAGTAGCGTTCACGGGCGATTTGGTAGTGGGTAAGCAGGTGGCGGGTGGTGAGGTCCGATAGCTCAACTTCGCCGTTGTACATCGGCACCACGTCTACAATCCCGGTTGAGCTATCGACGCGGACAACATACGGTTCCGTTGTTTTTAACGGGGTTAGTCCTTTGATGGCCCAGGCCAGACTTGCGGCGATAGCAATCAGGCCGACGATGGTCCAACGTTGAAATTTAATTTGTTTTAGGGCGTCTCGAAGTTTGTCGGATTCCCAGGTTCGGGCTTCCTCCAGGTATTTGTCCAGTTGCGGGTCGCGTTTCATGGTTGCACCGCCTTATCGGTGTTGATGGGGGTGAATTCATCGGTGCAGCTGGGTAACGGCCTAGTTGCGCCGCATGCGGTTACGATGGTGAGTAGAAATAGAGCAAAAATAAGGCGTATTGGGGGTTTGTGGTTCATGACGGCACTGAGGATTAGTTGTTAGGGTGATATGATGCTATAGGCTGTGACAGCCTATGTCAAGTGGTTATTTAGTGCCTCTATTTTTCGTTTTGTCCTGTGTTGATGACAGTTTTTGAGTTGCGCGTTTTAACGCAACAATTGCCCACATAGGGCATGGCGTCGCGGTTGTGGCGTCCGCGCGGGCTAACCACGCCCTAACGGCTCTAACATTCACTGTTTTGCATAATTCACGACTGATTAGAGCGGCGGCTTTCGCTTGTGTGATGTTGTACGTGGAGAGAATTTGACGAAATTGTTGCTGGTTTTTTTCTCGTTCATCAGTCTGTTCCATCCGGGGGTTTCCATGATGTTTATTGAAAACAGGTGCGGCGACCTCATGGCCGCACCGTACAATTCAGGCCGATTGCAGGAGTGCGTGGTGGAGCTGTTCGTTCAGCGCATTTAGCAATATTTCGGCATCGTTCACGGCATCCACCGGATCGCGTACCAAGGCGGCACGCAATGCGTTTTTTAACCAGTCTGACGCGGCAGGATCGTTCAGTATTTTGTTATGTAACGGCATCATGGGGCGCTCTTGCCGTGTTCGTGGATAGTATCGAAATGGACAGGTCTACATAGCCTGATTTCGCCGTCAGCGGGGACTTTGAAATGCTGGCGTAACAGGACGCCGACCGCATCGGCGTAGATGTTTCTGAAACCAAATTTGACACCTAACGCCATCATGATTCCGGCGGACAATGTCACCAGAATGGCAAGTATGGAAACCAGATCGTGTGCGGCTTTAATGTTGATTGTTAGGGTAGTGGTATCGGCGCTTTGGAGTAATTGAATGATTTCGACCCACGTTTCAGGCGAGTAGATTAGGCTAATCACGGTTAACCAGAATAGCGTTAGTGGAACGATTACCACAATTTTGTAGACCATGGTGTACAGGCCGTAAACTATGTTTACGATTTGAGCCATGCTGTTTTTCGGATCGATATAGACGCGTTGCTGCATCGAGGCGTATTGGGCATCCGTCACGGTTCCCATTCGGATGTTGTTGATATACACATCCCATTCGGTTGTTTTTTCCGAGGTGATGCGCTTGTCGAGGGTTAGATATTGGTATTTGATAAGGTGCGCGGCGGCTAGGCTTGCGCCGGTGGTCAATGCCCAGCAGATCAGCCATTGCCAATAGCTGTAATCAAACCAGACCCCCCATATCACGGTAAATATTGCGCCAAATAGGATATACAGCGCCCAGGGTTTGTTTTTTAAATTCATTGGTAACTCCAGGGTTATTTTTCGCGGGCGCGAAAAATCACATCGTTAGAAAACATTGCTGCGTTGGATTTTGCCGCCCGTTGGCGCTGACCGTTGGCTTCTAGCGCCTAACCGGTTGCCCAGGTTGCGAGTGAGTGATTGGTAACGGCTGGGTTTTTCGCCGGCCCGGCCATCGGCGACGCCGCGACCGAATTGGTACAAAGATCGGCCTGCGCCGCCGCCTGCGCCTTTTAACAAGCGGCTCAATGCGTTGAATGTGCCGAGTGCCACACCGCTGCCTAAGCTGGCGGCAATTGTCGGCACTTGACGCATGAATAATAAAATGAAAAAACTGGCGAGGCACAACTGCGCGGCTTCGGCAATGGTGATCGCCATCCCTTTGGCGGCTGCGTCGGCAGCGTAAGCTTGCAACATGTTCAGCAATATTTTTGCGGCTACGGCGGCAATGACAATAATCAATGCGTAATTTGACAATTGAGCCATCCAACTCTCGAAAAAACGCTTCGTGGTTTCGAACATTAATCCCAATATGAATAGCGGGCCGATGGCTAACAAAAAACCGACTGCGACCAGCGACAAACAATACAAATACGCCATCCAAACGCAGATGAAACCGACGAACAAATACACGGCAATGCCTGCTAAATAAAAATCTATGGCGGTCGCTCCGCCTTGTCTAGTTAATGATTCAGCAACGCCAGCCCCTTGTTGCCACACCGTATCGACAATATTAAGAGCGGCATTGCCGCCTAAAATGGCGTCGCTCAAAGACGCTGGAGTGGTGATGAAAAAATCGACCAACACGGTGTTGTATTCCCATAAACTCAGGGCAACGCCTAATATTGCCGCCAACCGAATGATTCGAATGGTGCCATCCATGATTGGCTCTTCAATCGAACCGCGTAGATGCAAATAGCCCCACAGCATGACGTACATGGTGGCAAACGTGACGGCAGCGGGTTGCAGGCTATTGGCAATATTGGCGGTTACGGTCGAAATCGTAGCCAACACGTTAGTTTGCAAATAGTTCCAAAATGTTAGGAAAAATCCCATGGCGATTCCTTGTTTAGTGATTTAGCGGAATGGTGGGGGCTTGCGTAACGCCATAATGAGGTTGTTTTAAATCCCGAATATGTCCGACATGGTCCCGTGTTGGTTGTTTATGTTCCGTCAGTTCCGTTTTAACAATAATAGTGATGGGCTGGTTGGGGTCTTGATTCGCCGCGACCTGCACGGGAATGGTGGCGGTTGGTTGCGCCTCGATGGCCGCACTTGGTGCGTTCACCTCCGCATTGTCTGGCTGGGTTTGTGTAGTGAGGTAGTATGTCCCGCCAGCCGTGGCGGCTGCTGTTAAGGTAATCGCGGTCAATAGCGTTAAGTTTGAGTTCATGATGCTCTCCTTTAGGGGTTGTTCGTAACAGAATAATTCGGTTGGACCAAATCGCTTGTGCGACCTACTTGTTGAATGGCTAATTCACGCATCTGCTGTTGATTTACCAATTCCTGATTTTGCAGATAGGCGTACATCTGTTGCATCTTGGTTTGATCGTTTTGCAACATGACTTGTTCGCCAGCTATCCGCGCTTGCAGTTCGGCGACGCCTTTAGGATCGTTGGTGTTATTGACCTGATTCATTAGTTGCTGGATGTAGCCAAACCGCTGACTGGCTGCGTCCATGCTTTGTGAGGCGGTGGCCTGGATGGCCGCGTTGTTTTTGCGGCGTTCGGTGAATAATTTGAGCTGATTTGCATTCATGTTGAGCGCTTGAATGGCGCCAGGCGAGAGAATGGCATTTTGATTGGTGAAGCCCTGAATCATGCCGCTCATTTGGTTGTACGTTTGGTTCGCCCCGTTGATGGTGTCGAGCATGCCGTTCGTGCTATCCGGCAGGTAATTGCGGGCGGCATTGGTGAGGGTTTGCACAGCCCCGAATCCCCGATTGCCCGTCATGCTGTTATAGGTTGACGTGACCATTTGATAGGTCTGCTGTAGCTGTTGAAGTTGTTCCGTCAGTTTTGTTATCTGTTCTATTTCATCCGAATGGTTTGCCGCCCAGCCGGCAATGGTTTCGGCCATGTGCATGGGATCGTTCACAATGTCGACGGCCGATGCTGTATTGCCATATAGCACTAGGGCTAATGCGGCGGCGAATAGGGTTTTGTTGGGGCTGGTCGCGGTTTTCATTTTGACTCCAAGGGTTGTGAATGGGCGGTTTGGGTTCTATCAACTTTTTCGGTCATGCGGCGGAATTGATTGCGTTGGAAAAGCGGGAGCCAGGTGGCGGGGTCGTCGCCGACTTCGGCGATGAGTTCTCGGACAATTTCGACGTTATGCGCCCGGCCCGATATGACATCGAGTTCGAAGTCGAAACCTTTGAGATCCAGTTCGCACACGACACTGCTGTTGCCTTGTTTGACCAGGAATTGACGACTACCAGGTTCTAGTTCTTGTTTGATCAACAAGTATTCACGTTCGCTCAGTCCGAGAATGTCGATATATTCCTCGGGCTGGGCGGTGTCGTTGGGGAAAAAGATTTTCGTGGCGGTTTGTTCGACCAGATCGCGGGCGATTGGGCTAGCCAGGCTGTCGCCGACGCTTTGGGTGGCAAAAGCGAAAGCGGCATTTTTTTTACGGGCGGTTTTTAAACCGTCCCTTGAAAACTCCTGAAAGGCGGGGTCGTCGAGCAGTTTCCAAAACTCATCCATCCAGCAGATCAATCGACGACCGTCCATGAGTGTTTTGATGAGGTGAAACACATACATGGTTATCGGTGTGCAGGTGGTTTTGTTGTCGATGAAGTCGGTGACATCAAAGCCGATCAGCGGGTTTTTGTTCATGAGTTCAAGCGTTACGTCGGTTTCGTTGTCGAATACCCAAGCGTATTCGCCACCGGTCTGTTCACACCATTTGCTCAGCCGGGCAAATATCCCGGCGGCGGCGGCGGTGCCGCTTTTTGAGAGAAATTCTATTAGCCGTGATAGGCGGCGATACTTGCGTTCGATTTCCGGC
Organism: Methylomonas sp. EFPC1; assembly: GCF_016925515.1. Classification (NCBI taxonomy): domain Bacteria; kingdom Pseudomonadati; phylum Pseudomonadota; class Gammaproteobacteria; order Methylococcales; family Methylococcaceae; genus Methylomonas; species Methylomonas sp. EFPC1. Next base: position 58,028 of record NZ_CP070495.1, on the reverse strand, counting down.
ACTAATAGGCCGTTAATCGCGTCGGTAATTTCTTTGATTTCTTGAACGGTGAGAGGTTGGTTGGGGTGGTAGGCGAGTTGTTGTACCCATTGGTTCATGAACTCGATGTTGTCGGGTGTCGGTTCTAGTTGTAGTGGATTGAAACCCGTTGGTTGTTTGTTTTGAATAGGCAGGTAGCAGCCACCTTGTGCGCGGATCAGGATTTCGAGGCCGTGGTCTTTGTCGGCAACGATTTGGGTGGCGTTGAGTTTTTGGTTCATGCAGATCAAAAACCCGATGAGCACGGTTTTACCGGAGCCGACTTGTCCGTAGATCGAGGTATGGCCCACGTCTTTTTTGCCGCCGCTGGCGTCCTTCGGATCGCTGGCGTGGAGCGAAAAATAATAGTTACTTTTGGCGTTGCTGATGAGTACGGCCATGGCATCGCCCCAGTGGTTGCCGGTGGCTCGGCCTACGGGATAGTTGTGGTAAGGGGCCATGGCGGCGAGGTTGCGGCTGGTGATGGGCGATAGTCGGGTTCTATGGGCAAAATTGCCGGGGAGTTGCGCCCAAAATGCGGCTTCGATGGCGAGGTCTTCGCGGGCGACGGTCATGCCGGTATCGCCAAGTACGGTTTTTGCCCAGGCGATATTGCGGTTAAGTTCGCGGAGACGGGCGGGGCTTTCCGCTTCCTTGACGCCTTCGAACGGTTCGCCTTGTATGAGCAGTGTGAAATGGTGATCGCCCATCACAATCTCATTGCCTGAGATTTGATCGATGGCGGTTTCGAGGTCTTCGGTTTGGGTGCGGGCCAGGTCGCCAATATTGGTCATCCGGTTGTATTGGTTGACCAGTAGCGACTGTGCGGAGGGTTTGGTTAAAAAGGTGTAACTTTGGGTCATGACGAAACTGAACGGCGCTTTGAGTAGGCCGTTAAACATGCCGACGACGGTAGGCGTCGGATATTCTTTGATACCCAGAACGGCGGCTACGCGGGTTTCGGTGGCGGTGCGGTATTCGATGGCTTCCGCGCCGAACGATAGCCTGGAGGTTGCCAGGACTTCGCTGAGGGGGGACCGCGGTAAGGCGATGCGTTGCCATTCGCCGTTAATCAGCAGGCCAAAGTATTCCAGCAGGGTCGAATAGTAATGTTCACCTTTTTGGTATACGCCTAGCGGCTCCGGATCGTAGCGATTGAGTGCGGCCATTACATGCTGTTGCAGTTTGGTCATTTCCTCTAACGCCTCTTCCTGCTCCTGATGAATGGCGTCTTTATTGATTCGGTTCAGGATGCTCATGGCGGTTTGCCCGACTTGGCCGGGTTGAGGCCTGTATACAACCGCCAGGTAAATGTCGTTGATCATCAGGGTTTCCCGTGCAATGCGTTGCCGGTATTTTTCGTTCAGATCGTGGGCAAATCCGGGTTTGAATTCTCCGTTCGGGTATGCGTTTTCCCGGTGGCGGACGACGGTTTGCCACAGGGATATGTTGGGTTTTGCGAGGTTGCGGTAAAAGACGTTTAGGCGTTCGTGAAAGTTGTTGAGCTGATCGTCGTCTGCATTTTCGAAACCGATGCCGGCCAGCTTGAAGGCCATAACGTAGCCGTTTTGGGTTTTGACGACGTGTTCGTTGACGTGGATGGTGTAGGGAATGTGTAGCGCGGTGGCCTCTTCCCTCATTAGTGCTTTGTAATTTCTTAAATCTGGTAAGGCCGACATGTTGGGTTCCCTGTGCAGTTAAGGTGTGGTGAGGTGGGGGGGTAGTTTGCGCCGCCCTTTGGTATTTGGCAGGTTGTGGCGGTTTGGGGTGTAGCTGCTGGCCTTCCACTGCCGAATATTGCCTTTCAGCCAATTCAAGCCTTTGGTTCTGGCCCACATGGTTAGCAAATGGAAAAAGCGGCATTCGTGCATGAGCAACAGGGCTAATAGGCCGTGTATTGGAATATAGGCCAGAAGCCACAGCAGGTTTCGGGTCATTAAAAACAGTTCGGCCACCGCCATTACCCCTAATACCATGCCTCCGGTAGTGACACCGAAGCGCATGGGGGGGCGGGTGGCCGCAACAAACAAGGGGTCGGCTTGCAGCCCGTTGTTGCGGCTCATTACCTACACTCCAAACAGGCCACGTACCCAGGTCACAATTTGTTGTGCGCCAAATACGAGGACAATACCGAGCATACTAGCAACCGCAACGGTCCAGCTTATGCGACCGAACCAGGCTAATGCGCCTAACACCATAACGGCAATAACGGCGACTGGCGTCAAAATGGCTAGTATGTCGGCGTTGAGTGCGCCGGCCCCGGTGGTGAATGGGCCTGCGGCGTAGGCGATGTGCTCAACAGTCAGGCAAAGCACAACAATCAGAAGTTGTTGAATCAGTTTTCGATGGGTTTGTTTCATCCGGTCTATCTCCGCGATATTGGGGTTAGTTGTTGCTGTTTTGATTATTGAAACATTGTGTTGCATAACCTCCGTGTCCTTTAGATGCTGTTGCATTTTCGCGGGCGCGAAAAATTTAGCGGTAGTCGCCCGGTCCGTTAATTCTGATTTTGTCGGGCAAATCTGTTACCCAACATATAGCCCTCACACGAGCGGAAAGCCAAAATGTTTGCGGCGGTTAAGGTGCTCATTTCGCGGCAGCGTTTTGTCTGTTGTATAAATCCCACCAGGGGCCGGTCGCTGTGGCGGCTTGCGCGGGATTGGTTTGGGCGGGTTTGCTGGCGGGTTGTCTGCCCTGCTCTACCGGTTTGACCACAACCGTTTTCACAGCTCGGGTTTTGCCTTGGGCGACGTCGATTTCCTGTTGCAGTTGGGCAATGTTGCCGCCAACCTCTTCCAGTCTGGTCTCGGTTTTGTCGAGTTCGGTTTTGTTGTTGGCAGCAAGTTGAACGGCGCGGGTTTGTTGAAGGTTGGCGGCAATCTGTTTTTGTTCCGTCAACTCAGCTTGCAATATGGTGAGTTTTTCGGAATCGCGGGCAGATTGTTGACTGCTGTCAACGGTGGTGGCCGGTGTTTGGGCCTGAGTCGGCGTAGCTACGGCAATGGTGAGTACTATAGTTGCAGCGCGAAAATGAGTGTACATATAACATCGTCCATTGTGTGAGGTTTACCCGGTTTTTTTCGGGAAAACTGTGTAAGTGGTTTTGATGTTATAGGGCGTGACAGCCTATGTCAAGCGCTTTATTGATTTGTGTGGCGTTGGGTCTGGTTTTATTGGAGTAAGCGACTCGGTGGCCCGTTTTAGGGCAACAATTGCCCACATCGGGCATGGTGTTGCTGTTGCGGCCTCCGCGCGGGCTAGCCACGCCCTAACGGCTCTAACATTTACCGTTTTAAATGTTTCGTTTGAAATCAATTCCGCCGCATGTTTTTGGGTAATGCCGTATTTCTCCAGAATCGCGCGAAATTCTTTCTGGTTTTTTTCTCGTTCTTGTTCAGGGTTCATCATTGATTTATCAGCCGGTCGTCGCATAGCGACCACAAAATATTTTCTTCAAGTATGGCCTATGTTAAATGATGTGGTGGGCTTAGCATAGTCAGCGGCGTCTATGCTGGCCGCAATAGTAGGCCTTGCCTATCGCCTGTTGTTGCCGGCCTGACGTTTCTATGCGGCGATTTTCGCGGGCGCGCAAATGTGCTCAGGTAGGTGTTGACGCGGCGTTATCGAAATAATTCATGGGTGATTGAGTTGAGGATGGTGCCCGTTATGTCGTAGTGATGTTGATAGGCCATTTACGACTCCGTTTTCGGGGCTTTCGGTTTGCTTTTCAGTTGCTCGGTCACGGCAGCCAGTTGTCCGCGCAATTCCGATGCCTCTTCTGTCGCTTTTTTCACTTCGGCTTTAGATTCTTTAATCTGCGCTTTCATGGTGTCTGTTTCGCGGGTGGCGGCATCAAGGGCGGTTTGTTGGCTGATGATTTGAGTTCGGGCGCTATTCAATTCGGCCATAGTGGTGGTCAGTTGTTTTTCGAGTTGCTCGATGCGTGTTTCTGCGCGGCTGGCTCGGTCCACCATTGCCTCCAGTTTGGCATTCGCCACAGCCGCCGCTTGTTCGGCGGCTTGCTTCCCGGTTTGCATCTGTTCGAGTGTTTGGCGCAGGCGCTCGATTTCCGTCTTTTGCTCTAACAATCGTTCGTCGGTGGATTCCTGCTTGTTCCGAGCTTGCGCGACTTCTATCCTGGCTTGCTCGGCGGCATGGCGTTCGCGGGCAAGTTCGGTTGTCATTCGCTCGATTTCTGCGCCGCGTTCTGCCGCTGTAGCGGTGGCTTGGTCGCGATCTGTTGTGACGGCTACGAGCTGGGCGGCGAGTTCGTCGCGTTCATCTTCAAGTTGTTCGCCGGCGGTGGCTAGTTCGGCGGCATCGCCTTGTGCTTGTACCAGTCGGCCCTCGATTTCCGACCGTGCCGTTGCGGCGGCTTTTTCAATCTCGCTGGCAATGGCCGCTAGTAAGGTGCTGGGTAATTCCGGCGCTATGGCGGCGGCTTGTGGTCGTGCGTCACGCCACGTTGCCAGGTGGCGCTGGATCGTGTTGTGACTGCCGGTGCTTAGTCGGTCCCTTATAGTGCGGATCGTGGGTTGTTGGCCGGAGCCAACGATTGCGTCGGCGATTTGCGCGACTTGTTCATATGTTATACCTACTCGTGCCATTGTCGTCTCCCGGTTGCGTATCATAACGTAACATACCAAAGTCGTTATGTTACGTTATGTTACGTTATGATACTGTTATGATACGGAAATGCAAGCATTTTTGTATCACTGTTAGATGGTTTTCATAGCGGCCCGTGTGGTCGATGAGGGGTTGGCATTCAAATGGTTGATTTACCCACATCGATCCGCGTGGGGGTCTTCCAATCTACCCCCGAAAAAGCGGATCGTTGTGGGCAAATCCTTATCGGCTTGCCTGGTTGCATGACTGGACCGCGAAAAGGCCCGCCCTTCCCTGCTCTTCTCTTTCAACCCCTAAAGGTTAGGCGGAAGATTTATACCCAGCGAACGCGCTTTTTCGGGGGATTGTGGAAAGTACCCCCACGCGGTTCGTTGGGCATAAATCGGCTTTTCTTGATTCGGTTATTTTCGCGGGCGCGAAAATGCTAATGCTCAAACGGCAATAAGGAAGGGGTTGTTTGGATGCCTCCGGCGGCACTCCGTGGGGTCTGCCGACGGCCTCTTGCTTGCGAGGCGGCGGGAGCCAGAAAGAAAAGCGCTTTCTGACTCCCTTGTGAGCATACAGGGGGTGAGCCGATCAAGGGTACAGGCTGCGCCCGGTCATAAAAAAATAGACGCCAGTTTGATTTTTGATTGAGTCGATTTTTTTCTGTCCGCCCTTGACGGGGAAGGCTGGCGGGCGGGGGGTGTCCGGATCTGACATAGATGGATTTGACCAGGGTGGGGCGGCGGCTTTTTATAATTCAAAATAATGTTGTAAAACAACGACGCGTAAACTAAAAACAGTTGACAATGCCGGGGCGTTTCGGTAGAATAATCAACATGGTGAAGGGGCAATCCCTCACCATCAGAAGGTCGGGCAGTTCGCCAAGGCCAGTGTTTTCGAGGAGTATGTTATGGCTCGTTTCATTCCTGCTAATTCCGAATGTCGTGAATTCTCATCTGCTGCGGTAGTGGCTTACTGTTATGACTCTAAACAAGGGCCGGCTTATGTCGCCTATAAGGGACGTAAAGGTAAGCCGGCGCGGTGTTTTGCGTTTGTATCCGAAGACCACCGCGATAAACATTTATCCACCTATGTCGAGGTGGAAACCAATAACGAAAACTTTAAGCGTTCGCGTCGTGAAACCGGCCATGGGTTGATTGCGGGTGAAATTGTTTATGCGGTTTGGGGATATGAGCAAACCAATGTTGATTTTTTTGAGGTGGTTCGAGTGTCTACCGCGCGTTCCGCTGTTATCCGTCGGATTGAGAGCAATACTGTCGAGGATAAACCGGGCAGCATGACCGGGTATGCTACGCCAAAGCCGGGGCAGTTTGTGGCCGTGGCCAAAGAGGAAACACGGCGGGCGAATGGGTTTCAGAGGTTGCACGGCGGTAAGTCGTCTTTGGGCGATTTGCAGAAATGGAACGGCAAGCCTTGCCGTGTAACGTGGTACGGGTAGGGGCGGCTATGACGATACGAACCTTTGAGGTGGTGTTGGCCGACGGTCAGCGCGGTGACGTGCATAAATCCCACTCGATCATGTCGGATGATCCCTTTATATATTATCTCGGCAAACAGGGGCAGGGCTGTAGTACGGTTTGGTTTAAGAGCCTGAAAGCGGCAAAAATGGCATTGCAAAACGATGGCGTTAAGACGGGTATGGCTTTGGCGGATTGTTCAAATTGCGCCTGTCACTATAGTGTTTTTGATCATCGGCATAAAGGGCTTGAGCCTAATATTTGCAGTGTTGCAAAAACTCAGTATGCGATTGGCTTTGAAGGATAGGAAGCCGAACATGGATGCAATCGATTTATTCGCTGGGGCAGGTGGGTTTAGTTTGGGCGCTCAATTGGCGGGCGTTCGGGTAGTGTGGGCGGCAAACCATTGGCCGCTTGCGGTCGATACCCACCTTAGCAATCACCCGGATACCGTTCATTCCTGCCAGGACTTACAGCAAGCCGATTGGCGTGACGTGCCGGCTCATCATATTTTGCTGGCCTCTCCGGCCTGCCAAGGCCATAGTTTGGCACGAGGCAAGGAAAGGCCGCACCATGACGCCCAACGATCAACAGCATGGGCTGTGGTGGCCTGTGCCGAATATCACAGAAGCCCTATTGTTCTGGTCGAAAATGTTGTCGATTTCACGCGCTGGGTGTTGTTTCGTTCGTGGTGCGATGCTATGCAACGGCTCGGGTATGCAGTGGCTCCGCATGTGGTAGATGCCGCCGATCATGGTGTGCCACAGCATCGGGAGCGGCTGTTTTTGGTGTGTACGCGCTCGGATTACCCGTTGCATCTTGAGTTGCCGAAGCGGGAACATGTGCCGATTGCCAATGTGATCGAGTGGGATTCTCATGCGTGGAGTGCGATCCATAAGCCAGGCCGCAGCGAGAAAACACTAAAACGGTTGGCGGCGGGGCGGGCTGCGTTCGGTGATCGATTTGTGGCTCCTTATTATTCCAGTGGTAGCGGTCTGACTGGGCGCAGTATTCATCGGCCTATCGGCACGATAACCACCAAATCTCGTTGGGCCGTGATTAGCGGTGACTATATGCGAATGCTGCAAGTGCCGGAAGCGAAGGCAGCAATGGGTTTCCCGTCAGATTACCGTTTGCCTTCCGTGCAAAAGGATGCGCTGGTCATGCTGGGCAATGCGGTTTGTCCGTCTGTTTCTGCGGATATTTTAACGGCAGTTCGCCGGGCGGCTTAATGATGGCCGCTTGCGCCCGTTTGGTTCGCCGGCGGCGTAAAGGGTAATTTTCGCGGGCGCGAAAATGTAATGTTTAAGTTTTAAAAAAACATTGTAGATCAATGTACAGTAAACTAAAAACAGTTGACGCGGCTATGATATGCCAGTAGAATAGTCACCATGTTGAAGGGGGAACCCTTCAGCATTGGAAGGCCGGGCATCCCGCCAAGGCCAGTTTTATCGAGGTATTCACATGAACGAAACCGCTCTCCAACTTTCCCAGTCCAGCCATGCTAAAGCAATTCATTTGCTTGATGAAATTAAACGTCAAAGCAATTCGCTTAGCCCGGAAAACGAGGCGAACGGCCACGTTATCAACTCACTGGCTGAGTCGGTTGCATGGCTGTTGATCAGCGCTCAACCGGTCGAGATTGATAATCCGCTTTAACAGCAATGGAGTAAGAAGGGCGTGGCCCTTCTTACTCTTCTTACTCTTCTTACTCTTCTTACTCTTCTTACTCTTCTTTCCTTATTTAGTGTGGGTGCTTCGATGAATTCAAGCCATTTTGTAAAACGATCAAAAAAAGCGATGCGGCGCTGGGTGGGCAGTTATCGGCAACGGATTTTTGTCGGGTTTGCTTCGGCGGCGGATCGACCTTTCGGCCAACGGGCCAGGTGGCCTTTCCGTTCTTATTATTTTGCCCACTTGTTTAGTGTGCGGGATTTTTTGCGGGGGTTTAAACAGCCGCACGGGGCTTGTTTGAGTGCTTTGGATTATTTGAGGGCAAGCGATGCACGGCGCAACGAATCTTGATCGAGCATGCCGGGTGTTCGGTTGGGGAGGTGGGACTATTCACGAGGTCGCGCGTCAAGTGGGTATGCCTGGCCGTGGTTGCGAGTTGGCACTTATGTCGCCGGATGAGTTCAAGCGGGTATTGATTGCCCATTTCAGCCGTAAAGAGGATCAGCAATGCAAACGAATCGGGTAGTGGTTATTGTGGGGTGGATTGGCTCCGCGTTGGGTTTGGCCGGCAGTCTGGTATTGGCGTTAAATGCGCCTTATTCCGGGTACGGATTTCTTGCGTACTTGGGGTCAAATTGCGCGTGGTTGTATCATGGTGTAAAAACACGAACCTGGGCGCTAGTGGTGATGCAAATCGGTTTTACCGCAACGAGCTTCTTAGGCTTGCGGAATTGGGTTTTTTAAATAGGGGTTGTAAGCCCAAATAGGTACTGTAGGAGGTTTAGGTGGATTTTATGTTATTTGTGATCTTTATGGCTTTGATTGTTGTTTCGTTCGGTTTGTTGGCGGTGCGCCGTCGGCAGTTGAAACTTGGGCTTGTGCTAATTTCTGTTTGTTCAACAATGTTTGCATTGATTTCTGGCGACTTAATTAGTTTGGTTGCGGAATTGTCTGCCAATCAGGCTTGTGAAAATTGCTTTTTTATAAGCGGCGGCTCTCGATTTTTGTTAGACATTGGTGAGGCCGGTTTTTGGCTTTTGTCTGGGGCCTGTTGGTTACTGACTATTGTTTACTTGCCGTTTTTTACAACCGAGACTCTATAATGAAAATATCTAATCTTGTTATCACTCACGCTATCCGCGCTCTTACTTGCGTGTTCATCGTTCTTACTGGTTTTATTGCATACATGTATGAGGTGACGCCTGAAACATTTATGCAGTACCACGCGGTTTTGTTTTTCGCTTTTTGCGTGATTGTAGCGGCCTTTATTGGGCTAATTTGCATGGCATTTGTTCGATGCCACACGCTAACAGACGACGCATCGCAACAGTTGGTTGCATTAAAGAAGTTATTTTATTAACGAATAAGGAGCCGCTGTGACTCTTGATCAATACAAGATACTGTGTGAAAAGGCTATTCGAGCCAATTTTGCTAGCCGAAATACACGAGAATTCGACATCCAGGTCCTGCAAATGCGTGTAAGACGTGGGCGCGGTGGAACTATACGCAAGTGGATTGCACAGCTTAGGTTAGCGCGTGATCCGCAGACCAGCGAACAGATTGCGATGGATGTCCGCTGGATGGCCTACTTAGATGATTGATTAATGCCAAATGCGGGGCATTTTTGTTTCGCTTCCGCTGCACAAAAAACGGGATGCCCTTACAGACTGCGCTATCGCTCCGGTCGTGCCGACTTGGCCGCTATCGCGTCCAACCTTCCAGGCCACCACTTGCCCGCTCAATAAGTGTAGCGGCCCGATAACATAAATCGCAGGAACCGATTACATCCGTTTTTCGGGACCACATTAGCTGAGAATATCCGGGCGTCAGGAACCAGATTAAGTGAGAATGAGCCCACATTAGTTGAGAACAGCCCGATAACATCGGCTAGGAACCGCATTAGCTGAGAATGGCGAAAACGTATTCCTAGACTCGATCCGCTCTATCAAACGAGGGTAACAAGCTTGGTTTCAATTACCACCTTGTTATCAGTCGATGGGTTAAAAAAGTTGTACTTTCTGCAAATACCGATAGTATTATCAGTCTGAATGCAACAAAAACCGGTCGATAACCTTGATTCGTTAAATCCGCAACACGATGAACCTACGCTTAACCATAATGTTAACCCTCATCATGGCAATTATGCCTGTTGTGGTTGCGTTTGCTCATTATTCTGAACTCACAAGGCAGTTATCGATTGTACAAATCGTTGCTGCTGCCGACGAAATGGGCGACGAAGGGTTTTCAGCTTCATCTCATTCCGATCATTGTCACTCCGTTACTGCCAAGCCTCACTTGGCCAGTTGCAGCTTTCATGTTTGCGTCGATTGCGCAATTACATCATCCTTTAGGTTTATCCCGTCCCATATCTCTAGCCGCTATAGCGCTGGAGAATTACCCACATCGGTTTCGTTGTTTGTCCCCCCGGATATAAAACCGCCGATTATTACCCTCTAAGCTGTTCAACGGCGGTGTTTTGCCGTAAAAACAACCATCGCCATTAAGACGATCAACATCGGCTAAGTCAGCCTGTTGGTTGATCGTCATTGCTATAACGAGCTTATGAGGACAATCATGAGATCTGTTCATTTAAAGCGTCTGCTGATGGCGACGCTGTTTATCGTCTGCCGCGTGACCATCGCAGGTGAGCACCCTCTATTGACGCTTGAGGCGGCCACCCAAAAAGTCGCTCAGGACAACCCCGACCTAGCGCAAATGCTGGCCCGTGCCAAGGCGATGGCCGCCATTCCATCGCAGGAAGGCAGTCTGCCCGACCCGCAGATCAGCTTCAATGCCATGAGCCTGCCGACCAATAGTTTCAGCACCCGGCCGGAAGACATGACGCAAATCGGTTTCGGCCTTTCCCAAGCCATTCCTTTTCCCGGCAAATTGGCGCTACGCGAGCAGGCGGCGATGTATGAAGCGGAAGCCGCAACGCTCAATGCCGATGAACTGCGACTACGTTTGCTCAGCGATGTCAAAACCCTGTGGTGGCAGGTTTTTTATCTGGACCGGACGCTGGAGATTGTGAACAACAATCACACCTTATTACAGCAGTTTGTCGACATCGCCAGAAGCAAATACGAAGTCGGCGAAGGCTTGCAACAGGATGTATTGCTGGCCCAGCTGGAATTATCCAAATTGCTGGATCAAAAAATCACTCTGACCGGGATGCGGCGCAGCACTGTGGCCAAACTCAACGCCTTGCTGGATCAACCCGCCAACAACTCCGTGCAATTACCCGCCACGCTTTCAATACAGCTACCGGAAATCAGACAGGAGGACCGCCTGTATCAACAAGCGGAAACGTCGAGGCCTCTGCTGGAAAGCGACCGCCAAGGCATAAACACGGCGCAATCCAAACTGGAACTGGCTCAAAAAGACGTATTGCCCGATTTTAATGTCGAAGCAGCGTATGGCGCCCGCAATAACATGCCGGATGGTAGCCGGCGCTCCGATCTGCTCAGTTTGGGCGTCAGCATGAATCTGCCGATTTTTGCCGGCAGTAAGCAGAACAAGATGATAGATCAGCGCAACAGCGAACTGATGCAACAACGCTATGCGCTGCAAGATCGATGGAACACGGTTCGCTCTGAAATTACCCAAAGCCATAGCGATTACCAGCGGGCCAAACAGCAATTCGTTTTGTTCGATACCGGCATCATTCCGCAGGCCCGGCAAACCGTCGCCTCCATGCTGGCCGGTTATCAGGTCAACAAAGTCGATTTTTTGAACTTGGTACGCAGCCAGATTACCTTGTTCGAATACGAAACCCAATACTGGAAAGCCTTCACGGAAGCCCAACAAGCATTGGCGCAACTCTGCGCGAATGTGGGCGAGGACAACATTTATGAATAAACAACTGTTATTAACCGCAGCGGTGATGCTGGGGATAGGCTTGGCGGGTGGCTATTGGTTGGCGCAATCACCCAAACAGAAATCAGCGATTCAACCGGTAGAAGGCAAGAAGCCTTTATTTTACAGAAATACCATGAATCCATCGGCAACGTCCCCGGTGCCAACCAAGGATGCGATGGGCATGGACTATGAGCCGGTTTATGCCGACGCTAATGCGGCCAAGCAACCCAAAATTCTGTTTTACCGCAACCCGATGAATCCCTCGGTCACGTCACCGATTCCGGCCAAAGACAATATGGGCATGGATTATCTGCCCGTGTATGCCGAGGACGAGGCAAAAGCTGACGATTCGGCCGGTGCCGTGAGGATCGATGCCGCCACGGTACAAAATATCGGCGTGCGGACCGCGCTAGCCAAACAAACCTTGCTTTCGCATGTGGTCCGAGCCGTTGGCCGGGTAGCCTATGACGAAGAGCATATTGTTCGTCTGCACCCCAAAACTGAAGGCTGGATCGAAACCTTACGTGCCGATAAGACCGGGCAAAGGGTCCGGAAGAATGAGGAACTGCTGAGCATTTACTCTCCGCAATTGGTGGCCAGCCAGCAGGAATATGTGTTGGCGCTAAACAATCTCAAGGTGCTGGAAAAAAGCCCTATCGAAGACATCCGCCGAGGTGCGGAAGAGTTGGTCAAAAGCTCCCGCGAACGCTTAAATCTGCTGGATGTGCCGGCGCATCAACTTCATGAGCTGACGGATAGCCAAGCCATCAAAAAGAGCTTGCATATTCATACTCCAGCAGACGGCATCGTCATCAACATCGGTGCTCGCGAAGGCCAATATGTTACCCCGGAAACAGAGCTGTACATGATCGCCGATCTATCCACGGTCTGGGTATATGCCGAAATTTACGAGTACGAACTACCCTGGGTTAAAGAAGGCGACCCGGTTCACATGCGCTTGGCCGGTGTTCCAGGCCGGACGTTCAGAGGTCGCCTGGCGTTTATCTATCCCTATGCCGAAGCCAAGACCCGGACTATTAAAGTGCGACTGGTATTCGATAATGCCGACTTGCTGTTAAAGCCCGATATGTTCGCCGAAGTCACCATTCAAGCCGGCAAACAACTGGATGCAGTGGTGATTCCTTCCGAAGCGGTGATCCGTTCCGGCGCGCAAACCCAGGTTTTGGTGGTGCGCGGTCCCGGTAAATTCGAACCGCGCCGGGTAACGACGGGTTTATCGTCCAATGACGATATTGCCATTATTGACGGTCTGAATGCCGGCGAGGAAGTGGTCACCTCGGCGCAATTTCTGATCGATTCCGAGTCCAAGCTGAACGAAGCCACGGCTAAAATGGTGGAACCTTCGGCAGCACAGCCATCCGCAACCGAATCGTTGCCAGTTGAGCAGGGAGCGCATAACCATGACTGATTTCATCATCAATAGCGTGTTGAAAGACCGCTTCATGGTATTGCTGGGGGCGATTATCCTGGCCATCGGCGGAGTTTGGTCGTTCAAGAACATGCCTTTGGATGCCATACCGGACTTGTCCGACGTGCAGGTGATTATTTTCACCGACTATGCCGACCAGTCTCCGCAGGTGGTCGAAAACCAGGTCACCTACCCCTTGACCACCGCCATGCTGGCCGTGCCGCATGCCAAAGTGGTACGCGGCTATTCCTTCTTCGGTTTGTCCTTCGTCTATGTCATTTTCGAAGACGGCACGGACATGTATTGGGCGCGGTCGCGGGTACTGGAGTATCTCAACTATGTCAAAAATCGTCTGCCGCAAGGCGTCACGCCAGCACTTGGTCCGGATGCCACCGGTGTCGGCTGGATTTACGAATATGCCTTGGTGGATAAGACCGGCAAGCATGATCTGGCGCAACTGCGCTCGATTCAAGACTGGTATCTACGCTATCCCTTGCAGACAGTTCCCGGCGTTTCCGAGGTGGCTTCGGTCGGCGGTTACGTCAAACAATATCAGGTGGAAGTCGATCCCAACGCCCTGCAAGCCTATGAGATTCCGTTATCCACCGTGATGATGGCCATCAAACGCTCCAATAACGATGTCGGCGGACGTTTACTGGAGGTGGGCGAAACCGAGTACATGGTCAGAGGCTTGGGTTATATCAAATCCATCGCCGATCTAAATACCATCCCGGTGGGTGTCGATGCCAACGGTACGCCGATACGCTTGCAGGATGTCGCACATATCCAGATTGGCCCCGAACTGCGCCGAGGCGTGACCGAACTCAATGGCGAAGGCGAGGTGGCGGGCGGCGTGGTGGTGATGCGTTTTGGCGAAAATGCCCTGGCAACCATCGAGGACGTGCGGAAGAAATTGGATGAACTAAGAAAAGGTTTACCGGAAGGCGTAGAAATTGTTCCCGTCTATGATCGCGGCAGTTTGATCGAACGAGCGGTAGATACCTTGAAAGATGCGCTGAGCCAAGAACTGATCATCGTCTGTGCTCTGGTGGCCTTGTTTTTGCTGCACTTGCGCTCATCCTTGGTGATTGTCATCACCTTGCCGCTAGGCATTTTGATGGCCTTTATCGTGATGAAATGGCAAGGCATGAACGCCAATATCATGTCCTTGGGTGGCATCGCGCTGGCGATTGGCGACATGGTCGATGGTGGCGTGGTGATGGTCGAAAATGCTCACAAACATCTTGCTGAAGCGGCTGAGAAAAAACAAGCCAAGCTGACTTCCGAGGAACGCTGGGAGGTCATCGGTAATGCCTCCCGCGAAGTCGGCTCAGGGCTGTTTTCCTCGCTGTTGGTGATTACCGTGTCCTTTCTGCCGATCATCACCATGCAGGCACAGGAAGGCCGCTTGTTCAGCCCATTGGCGTTTACCAAAACCTATGCAATGGCCGCTGCCGCGATATTGACCATCACGTTGGTGCCAGTGTTGATGGGCTATTTTGTGCGCGGCAAGATCATCCCCGAACACAAAAACCCGATTAATCGGATTTTACATGCCATTCATTCGCCGGTCTTAAGGGTAGCGATGCGCTGGCGGGGTGCCACGCTCATCGTGGCGCTGCTGTTGATGGCCTCTACGCTCTATCCCTTATCCAAACTGGGTAGCGAGTTTATGCCACCTCTGGATGAAGGCGATATTTTATACATGCCCACCACCTTTCCGGGCATATCCATCACCAAGGCTAGGGAAGTCTTGCAACAGACCGACAAGATTATTAAGACCTTTCCGGAAGTGCATCATGTGTTCGGCAAGATTGGCCGGGCCGAAACCGCCACCGATGCCGCGCCGTTGATGATGGTAGAAACTACCATTAAGTTAAAGCCGCGAGAAGAGTGGCCTGATCCAACCAAAACCACCCGGCAACTGATGGATGAAATGGACAAGTCCATTCATTTTCCCGGATTGGCCAACGCCTGGACCATGCCCATTAAAACCCGGATAGACATGCTGTCTACCGGCATCAAAACCCCGGTGGGCATCAAGGTGTCCGGTCCCGATCTGAATGTGCTGCAATCCCTGTCGCTGCAAATCGAGCAGGCGATGAAAACCCTGCCGGATACGCTGTCTGCCTACGGTGACCGGGCCGTCGGCGGCTATTTTCTGGATTTCGACATCAACCGCGAAGCCGCCGCGCGTTACGGCTTAACGGTCGGCGATGTACAGGATGTGATTCAAAGTGCGATTGGCGGCATGAACATCACTGAAACCGTCGAAGGGCTAGAGCGCTATCCGGTCAATTTGCGCTATCCGCGCGATCTGCGGGATAACCCGGAAGCTTTGCGACGAGTGTTGATTTCCACCCCGACAGGCAGCCAGATTCCTTTAACATCGGTGGCAGACATCAACTTTAAACGCGGTACGGATGTGATTAAAACCGAGGATGCACGGCCCAACGCCTGGATTTATGTCGACCTTAAAATCTCTGACATCGGTGGTTATGTGGAGCAGGCAAAAAAGACCTTAGCCGAAAATGTCACGATACCGGCAGGTTATACCGTCACTTGGTCCGGTCAATTTGAATACATGGAACGGGCGGCGGAACGATTGCGCATCGTGGTGCCCATCACGCTACTGCTGATTTTTATCCTGCTGTATACCGCCTTTCGAAATATCACCGAGCCGACTATCGTGATGTTGGCGATTCCATTCAGCCTGATTGGTGGAATTTGGTTCATATACTGGTTGGGATACAACCTGTCGATTACCGTCTATGTCGGCTTCATCGCCCTGGCCGGTACGGCGGCGGAAACCGGGGTGATGGTGCTGAGTTTTATCGACATTGAACTTGATAAGCTGCGGGCGCAAAAACAGGGGCCATTGACCGGCGAGGAAATCCGAGCGGCTAGCGAAGCGGCAACGGCTCTACGGGTACGACCGGTAGCCATTACCTCACTGGCCAACATCATAGGTTTGATACCCATCATGACGGCGACCGGAACCGGTGCTGATGTGACTCAACGTATCGCCGCCCCCGCGTTGGGTGGCATGCTCACCGTGTTGATATTAAGCCTTTTGGTGTTCCCGGTGATTTACAGCCTAGTGTTGCAGTTTCAAGAACGGTTTCGACACTCATAGCCCATAGAGGTTACTTATGCTTTCATCAATTTGTTAGGTTCACGAGGGAATTTGATATGGCTTCATGTTGTGAAAATAACTGCGCAATTGAGAAATTACGCGAACGGCAACGCGGCACGCTTAAAGCTGTTCTCGTTGTCAACGCTGTTATGTTTGTCGTCATTGCGGGCGGGGCTGTTTACGGAAAGTCGACGGCTTTGCTCTCGGACAGCCTGGATAATCTCGGTGATGCACTAACGTATGGTTTAAGCCTTTACGCCGTTTCCAAAGAAGCGACCACCAAGGCAAAAGTGGCCTTATTTAAGGGTAGTTTGATATTGATCGGGGCGTGTGTGGTCTTGGCGCAAATCATTTCGCGGCTGATTGTGCCCGTACTGCCATCTTACGAGATCATGGGCGTTTTCAGTTTGGCCGGCCTGGCTGCAAACTCGCTATGCCTATTTTTGCTATGGAAGCACAGAAACGAAGACATCAACATGA
The DNA here is from genome assembly GCF_016925515.1 of Methylomonas sp. EFPC1. NCBI lineage: Bacteria > Pseudomonadati > Pseudomonadota > Gammaproteobacteria > Methylococcales > Methylococcaceae > Methylomonas > Methylomonas sp. EFPC1. The sequence continues at coordinate 41,344 of NZ_CP070495.1, read as the reverse complement.
GCTCGGTATGGGAATGTTCAAGAAATGACATAGCGTCAAATCTATCGGTATTTATCACGGCGGGGGCGGTTTGGTTCTTTGAATCGGGATGGGCGGATATTTTCGTCGCATCCTGTCTTGTTATGCTGTTGCTGAATTCTTCTTTTCGCGTTATCCGTTCCGCGCTCAAAGAATTGCATGGATAGCCTTGACAGTTTGTTCTGAATTATGAAAGCCAAGCAATCTCCCCGCTATCAGACTAAAAGGATGATATCGCCACAAGCGATGTCCACTAATCGCTTTATCCACCGAAAAATTCTGACCCGATTGTTTTTAGGCTGGTTGTTCCTGAGTGTAACGGTAGGCGGCTCCATTTCATGGCTGGAGATCAAGAGGGCCGAGCAGTTAGTTCATGCCCTTGCGCTGAAGGAATCAGCGCTATTCAGCGGAGCATCTGCTCATAACCTGGAACAACTCGATGCCCAATCAACCGAACATCTGAGGCAGCTGGCTGAACAACTGGTTAACCAGCATTTTCTGATTGTCGAACTGTATGACCGCAACGAACAATTAAAACTCGAAGTCGTTCGACAAGGACAGGAATTGGTCGAGCAATTCATCGATCAATATAGGCATCAATTTCCAAAGGCTGACGAGTTTACCCATGACCTACATTTTATTCATGGACAGTTGTGGCTAGTGACGCTGGTTCCGCTACGAGGCGAACAGGGTTCGCCGATGGGTTATTTCGAGGGAGTTTATCAGGTTGATCCGGAAACGTTCGCCACATTGAAGCAAAACCTAATCCGTATGCTGGCGTTCGTGACTCTAGGCATTTTCTTTACCAGCCTCTTGATGTATCCGATTGTCCTGGCCCTTAATCGAGGCGTGATTAGGCTTTCCGGCGAACTACTGCAAGGCAATCTTGAACTGATGAATGTACTGGGCTGTGCCATCGCAGAGCGCGATTCGGAAACTAACCATCATAACTATCGGGTGACGTACTACGCACTTCGGCTTGGCGAAGCCATCGGACTGCCTGAAGAAAATATGCGCGATCTAATTGCAGGAGCCTTTTTACATGATGTCGGCAAGATTGGCATCCGCGATCCGATTTTATTGAAACCGGAAAAACTGACAGTGGATGAATTCGATGTCATGAAAACGCATGTGGCATTAGGCGTGGAAATTCTAAACAAATCTCACTGGTTAACCGGTGCGCGAGATGTCGTGGAATTTCACCATGAGAAATATGACGGCAGTGGGTATCTGCAAGGCCTTAAAGGGGATGCCATTCCACTGAACGCGCGAATATTCGCTATCGGAGACGTGTTTGATGCGCTGACCTCGCAACGTCCCTATAAGGATGCGTGGTCTGCGGTCGATGCTATTGCTAAGCTTATAAAAGAGGGTGGTAGCCACTTTGACCCTCAACTGGTAACGATTTTTGCCAAGATTGCTCCGCATCTTCATCAAGAGGTGAATGATTTAGGCGAATCTCAACTGGAGGCAATGCTACAACGCCTCGTTGGCGAACACTTCTTGAACACAGCTTTTAAGGCTCGGAAGGCAAGATATGAAGTTGCACGCACATCGGCTTAGGAAGTTGACCCAATGCGGTGCGTTAACGCCTTTGTTTGCACCGGTATTGCGCAATTAGCCGTGAGAGGATGTAAAGATGAATTTAACTCATTGATTTTAATGATGGCACTATTTGTGCTTGAAATATAAAGATTTATAGAATGGATTGATGTCATATCAAATTTGTTATCACTCCATGAGCTATAAAAACAGGACGAAATTAACGATTAATAAAAACTAAATCTGGAGAAAGTCTATGAAAACAAAACTATTGATTACTTTAGTGTTGGGTGCCGGCCTCTTGGTCGCATGCAGCGAGATGAACCCTCATCCGATGGATATGACTCAAGCCGTACAAAGTGCAACGACTAAAGCTGATCACGAAGCACTGGCCAAACATTACGAAGAAGCCGCGAAAGAACTACAGCTAAAAGTGGAAGAGCACAAAAAACTGCTTAGCCAATATCAAGCTAAAAGCTATCTTTACGGCAAGCAGGCCGACACCTTGGTAAGCCACTGTCGAGTGTTGATTAATGCCTATGAAAAGGCGGCTGAAGCCAATTTGAGTATGGCGGCAATGCATCGTCAGATGTAAGCAGTAAGTCTTTTTGTCAATATCGAAGCACATTAACCTATGCAAGATGGGCCAAGGTAACGCGGCCCATCCTATCAGTAATCGTCGATGAAGCGTGCGATCAACCAAGGGCTGGCAATTCGATCAATTTTAGGGCGTTCGCGGGTTACCCATTTCATGGATGTAGCCTCAAGTTTTCGACTGAGTATCCAGCGCCGCTTTAAAACCTTTGGCCAGAACGTCGACGCTACCTTCTCCCCAGTAATGCAAAAATACGATTCGTGGCGATTCGCCTACCATGTGGTTATGGATTGTGGTGATAGCGATACCGGCACCGCGAAGTGCTTTTAACACGCCTTGCAGTTCAGATTCCAGCACCGCAAAGTCGCCTTCGACGATAGCCTTGTCATTGTTGCCGGCAAACACCGCCCAGGTATTCACACCCACGGTCTTACCAACCGTATGCCCATCCATTTGCGTGCTGCGGCCAATGGTGACTTTATAGACTTCGCCGGCTTTCTCGACGGGCGAACCAATAATGGCTTCAATAGGCTTAGGATCGAGCGAGGTCTTGGCGGCATCAAATGACTTGGGTTTTACATGGGGTTTAGCACTACTGGTTTCCTTGATTTTGGCAAACACCTTGCCGATACCCGTTGCCAGATTATCCGGATCACCAGCGCCACCAATGTGCATGAACATCACTTTCGGCGTATCCCAGAGGAAATGGTTGTGCAATGCGGTGACTTCGATACCATTTTCCAGCGCCGTGCTCATGACCGGATTGATCTGATCTTCCTGTAAAACCATATCACCCATCACCATGGTTTTGTCGCCTGTCGGCGCAAACGCAGCCCATGACGTGAATCCCGTTGCCGCTGTCATTTTTACGCCTGCAACGTTCACAGCCAAATCGCTGCGTGGTACGGTGACTTTGAAGACATTCTCAATAGTATCAAGCTTGCCTTTGGCACCGGTCAGTTGCTCTATCTTGGCGGTATCCAGAGTTCCCGCATGCTGGTTGGGTTCTTGGGCGTAGGCAACGCCGCCCAGTAGTGATGAGATTAACAGCGCTAAAACGCGAGATTGACGCATGGTATTCATAGAACAACTCCTTGCTGGGCAAGCCAGATTTTGATGAAACTAAACAACAGACCGGTGCCGCCGCAAGCAGCGATCACCGGGATTACCCCCACTTTGTAACGAAACAGTGCCAAAAATGCGCAAAGGCTAATGACCGCTGAAATGGCATCGAAACTCCCCGCAAAGCCTTGCGGCCAGAAGACATGCCAGGCGAAGAATACCGCTAGGTTGAGAATTACGCCGACCACGGCAGCAGTAATGCCGGTCAGCGGTGCGGTGAATTTCAGATTGCCATGGGTTGATTCCACCAATGGACCGCCAGCCAGGATGAACAGGAAACTGGGTAGAAAGGTAAAGTAAGTCACCACTGTTGCCGCGATGGTTCCCGCTAGAAACAGTTGATCGGAGCCGAAAATTTTCTGCGTCCATCCAGCGACGAAACCCACAAAGGTCACCACCATGATCAATGGGCCTGGCGTGGTTTCACCGAGAGCTAGACCATCAATCATCTGATGCGCTGTCAGCCAGTGGAAATGCTCAACTGCCCCCTGATAAACGTAGGGCAGAACTGCATAGGCGCCGCCAAAGGTCAGCAGCGCCGCCTTAGTAAAGAACCAGCCCATCTGGGTTAGCGCACCATCCCAACCATAGCGGGCACACAGAAAACCGATGGCACCGCCCCACAGGATCAGGCCAACCAGTATCACTTTTGACAAGCCAGCCCAACTGAACAGGGCGTGGGCTGGAGTCGGAGTGTCGTCGTCAATCAATGCCGGACCGTAGCTTTGTTTGGCCGAACCATGTCCGCCGCCGGTCGCAAATTTCCGAGGGGCTACTTTGCCGCCGATTGCGCCCAAGATGGCTGCTATCAGCACAATCAAAGGAAAAGGTGTGTCGAATAAAAAAATCGCCAGAAAAGCGAGTGCCGACATTGTCCACAGCACCCCATTCTTGAGCGCCCGTGATCCTATTCGATACGCAGCGAAAATCACGATGGCCGTCACAGCCGGTTTGATGCCGTAAAGAATGCCGGCAATTCCAGTGAGATGACCATAGGCCATATAAATGAAGCTCAGGCCAATCAGAATCAACAGTGATGGTAAAACAAACAAACCGCCTGCAACAACGCCGCCCCAACTGCGATGCATTAACCAACCGATATAGGTGGCTAGCTGTTGCGCTTCGGGGCCTGGCAGTAACATGCAGTAATTCAGCGCATGTAAGAAACGCTGCTCGGAAATCCAGCGGCGTTTTTCCACGAGTTCCTGATGCATGATGGCAATTTGCCCGGCTGGGCCACCGAAGCTCACAAAGCCGAGTTTTAGCCAGAATAGGAATGCCTCTCCAAAGCTAACCGGATCGGGTTTAGCTAAGGTGTGATTGGCTGAGTGTTTTTCAGATTGAGTCATTGATCGCTTACCCCTTTCTCAAACGTTACCAGTAGACTGTTAAACACCGCACTGGCGGCGGTTAACAATTGCTCATCATCCAGGATGGCATCACGTAATCCTGCCAGTACGCTTTCAATACCAACGGCTTCCGGCGGTTGCACACCGCCCACATCCAGAAAATGCACCAGCGCACCCAGTCGTTTGAGCGCAGGATTTTCAAGATTGAAACTGGCTAATAAAACCTCAAAGGTGACTAGACCATCAACATGACTGAAGGTCGCGCCGTCGAAATCGAAACCCAGTGCATCAGCAGGGCAATCATTGGGGGAAGCTAGCCAAAGAATTTGCGCTTGAGCATCAATAAAGCGGCGAATCAACCAGGCACAGGCTAGGCGATCTACCCATGGCCGGCTGCGTGTAGCCCAGCTACGACCTTGGTATTCGCTGATTGATAAAGGTGTGATTGAACCTTCAACCGAGTGCGGTTCATCCGGCGATAGTATTCGTACAATTGAAAGTTCGAGTTCCCTAAGGGCGGCCTCGGTTTGTCGCTGTGCTTCACCTGGAAAGAAGTCGATGGCAGAGAGGCTAGTAAAAGCTTTACGGAGTTTTCGAGAATGTTTGAGAATATCTTGAGCATTTTTGGCAGTCAGGCTATCACGTGATTTGGCTATATCCGCCAATAGCGCAGAGAACTCTTCACTACGATCAAAAAAGCTTAAGAAATTGCCATCGACTGGCTCCTCAATCCGCAAAACCAATGCGGTACCGCCACTTTCCCGCACTTCAACACCAATGGCATCTAATGTTTCGCGGCAGGGCACCAGTTCCGGCATCAAATAAACACCGTCACGCAATACGGCCGCGCCCGAGGCCTTCAATGATCGCCACACGCGCATACGAACCGTTGCGTTTTCGGTAGGAAGGCTTGTTATAAGTAAAGACCAGTTATTCATGTAATAAATACTACTCTATGGTAGAGTTTATTACAAATAGTATCTGCAAGACTTAACTTTGCTGATTCCTATCAGGGGAGAAAGCAAAAATCGTACGCTAAGACTTCGGAGTGAATCTATAGCATAAGTTTTGGGCTTGTGCGTATCAGATTGAAGTTATCCCTATATGAGCGTGTCTCTATGACTTTTTTCAAAATATTTAAAATTTGCTAAACAGCATTGGCCTGACGGGTTTCTAATTTCACAAGCACATTCCCCCGCTTGAGTGCGTTGCATGACGAAAGCTTTGATCGGTTCTGCCTGGTGATCTTTTAACGCTAATAAATACTGCCCGGCGTCAATATCAAAACAGTAACAAAGCGCGTCGTTTTGAATGGCTCGATAGCTTCGGAAATGCTGTTTTGGAATAATGATGTTACCCGCACTGGAAAAGTACCCAACTGAGCATGTTTTGGCAGGGCAAAAAAAATAGCTGTCAGTGATGATTGCCTGATTCTCGGGAAACCTGACCTGATGATAAAGCGTAGGCATACCGACACTTTTACAAGTGGAGCCGCATTCAGGACAAATTTGTTTGGTTTTAATGGGTGTATTTGCGCAGCAACAATCAGACATAGACCATATCCTCGACTTTATCGAGAAACAGGTGTGGCCATGGAACCCGGATAGCCAGCATCCGTCGTGGCTTTGATCAAGGCTGCACTATCGGTTTTTTTGCTATCGAAAGTGACTGTGGCAGATTTTGAATCGTAATCGACAATCACTGCTTGTACGCCTTCGACTTCCTGTAAGGCTTTTTTGATGGTCACTGTACACATAGCGCAGGTCATGTTTTCTATATTCAGCGTCACCGTTTGCTGTTGGTTTGGCTGTGCAACAGTTGTTTCAGCATAGGCCGTCGGCATCCACAGTGTGCTTGATGACAAGCTCAAAATTAACAAACTGGTTTTAATTGTCATATCGATTCTCTCAAGCTATAAAAAAGGGTGCCACCCAGGGAAAGGCAAGTAGCAGCAAAATGAACGCGGAGCCAAGCCAAAACACTAGGCGTTGTTTGCGTTGGATGTCGGATATGGCGCAGCTTGCACCTTCTTCACAACAGGAAGGTGTCCGATAAAGTTTGCGATACCCAAATGCCATAAAGACCAGAGTCAGGATGATAAAAAAAGGACGGACCGGTTCAAATCCCGTCAACGTGCTCATCCAGGCCCCGCCAATGCCTAAAGATAAAAGTAAAAAAGGCCCGACACAGCAGGCCGAAGCCCCTATAGCGGCCAAGAGGGCACCGATACCTAACCATGACGGTAGGTTAATGGGTATTTCAGGGTCTGTTTTCATGCGAATCTCCTCAACCAAGCAAGCATCAATGTTGACAAAAAGTCTAAACCCTGTTGTTTAGAACAGAGTCAAGTGGGCGGTGGTGTCTTACTTAAAATCAGGGTTTGGTTGATGGCATCATCGCTAAACGCATCGAGAATAGCGCAACGCGCGGATGGAGCTGTCTGCTGACAGTTGTTGACCAGAGTTCCCAATACCCGACGGAGAGCCGTTAAATCCATGATTTGCTGATCGATCTGCTGGCATTTCTGCTCGGCGAGTTGTCGTATGTCCGCGCAATGTGCTCCATCAAGAGATAACAAGGCGGCAATTTCCTTCAAGGTAAATCCAGCTTGTTGAGCGCGTTTGATAGAGCGGATTCGAGTAATCGCATCATCTGAATAACATCGATAACCACCATCGGGTTTCTCTGGTTCCGTCAGTAAACCAATGCGTTGATAGTGACGGATAGTCTCAATGGTGACTTCGGTTTGTTTGGCAAGTTTGCCTATGGTCAAAGTCGGCATTTTATTGAGCCTTAGATCAAAGGAGTTTTATTGTCATGCATTTTCCAATCACTAGCCTTTAGGCGTCCAGATTTTTCACTTTTTGCGTCACTAATTTTTCACTAATTGTGGTATCCGACAGTTGCAAAAAATCTAACAGAAAGGATTGGATTCATTTATGTAGCGTATCTAAATAGGTACACATAAATAAGTACCCCCCTTGGTTCGATAAAACGATCGTTTTGTCGAACACTGGCAGCAAGGTGGTTTTTCATCAAAATCAGCCTAATTTCAGTGCAGAATACTGGTTCTAAAAATCAGCGTTCGATTTACTTTTCTGTGATGAGTATAATGGACGATTGTCATGCTCCGAAAAATTTCCATGAATATTGGTTACGCCCGCGTCAGTACCCGTGATCAAACCGTAGCACTTCAGGTCGATGCTTTGAAGGAAGCGGGCTGCGAAAAAGTTTACACGGAAGTCATTAGTGGAGCGGCGACCGAGCGGCCAATCTTGGCCAAGCTACTCGAAGAGGTACGACCGGGCGACATCGTGGTGGTTTGGAAGCTGGATCGACTGGGGCGTTCGCTCAAGCATCTGGTTGAAACTGTCAATCTACTGTTACAGCAGGATGTCGGTATCAAAAGCCTCAATGATCCAATTGACACCACAACGCCGCAAGGACGCCTGGTGTTTAATCTCTTTGCTTCCTTGGCTGAATTTGAACGGGATGTGATTCGCGAACGCACTCAAGCCGGTCTTTCCGCTGCCCGTGCCCGTGGGCGCACCGGGGGACGACCGAAGGGATTGCCGCAGCAAGCTCAATCCACCGCTTGCGCCGCCGAAACACTGTACCGTGAAGGCAAGCTCAGCGCACAGCAAATTGCCAAACACCTGCGAATTTCCAAAAGTACTTTGTACGCCTATCTACGCCATCGTGGTGTACCCATAGGCGCATCGAGGGCGGTTCGGTAGAACCGGGACTTGTCCAGTGTCCAGAAAGATCATTCCCTCTGAAATTTTGATCGATCTGGCCCGGCGGTTGGCATTACTACCGGCTCGCTGTCACGAACGTCGCCAAGTCATAGCAGAAACCGCCCAGGTGTTTGGTGTTTCCGAGCCGACCTTGTATCGGGCGCTGGCTGAGCGATGCCATCCAAAGGCCCTGCGCCGCTCTGATCGAGGAGCGCCGCGTGTGCTACCGGCAGAGCAGTTAGAACGTTACTGCGAATTGATCGCCGCGATAAAAGTGCGGACATCCAATAAAAAAGGTCGACATCTCTCGACCGCCGAATCAATCCGACTGATCGAGACTTTCGGCATCGATACCCCCGACGGCCATGTCCAGGCTCCCGCCGGTACACTCAACAAGACCACGGTGAATCGTTATCTCAAACAATGGGGTTATGATCGAACCACGCTTGGACGACCACCCGCTGCGGTGCGTTTTCAGGCCGAATACAGCAACGATTGCTGGCAATTCGACCTGTCGCCATCGGACCTCAAGGAAGTCGAAGCACCCTCTTGGATTCGTCCGGATATGAAGGCACCGACTCTGATGCTGTTTTCCGTCGTTGATGATCGAAGTGGCGTGGCTTACCAAGAGTACCACTGTGTCTACGGCGAGGATGTCGTTACCGCTTTACGGTTTCTATTCAACGCCATGGCGGCAAAAGCGTCGCCAGATTCTCCTTTGCAAGGTATTCCACTGATGATTTACACGGATAACGGGCCGGTGGCCCGTAGCCAGGTGTTTCAAAGCGTCATGCGCTACCTTGGGATTGAGCTACGCACACACATACCAGCAGGCAAGGATGGTCGTCGTACCACTGCCCGATCCAAGGGCAAAGTCGAGCGGCCATTCCGCACAGTGAAAGAGGTACACGAAACCTTGTATCACTTTCAGAAGCCGCGCGATGAGCCCGAGGCCAATGCGTGGTTACAGAATTTCCTGATTCGCTACAACGCTATGGATCATCGATCTGAGCTGCATTCGCGCATCGAAGATTGGTTGCAGAACCTTCCTGCCGGCGGCATTCGGGCCATGTGCAGTTGGGAACGTTTTTGCACCTTTGCCCGCGAACCTGAGCGGCGCAAAGTGGCGATAGATGCCCGCGTCACGGTCGACGGCACACCATATGAGGTTGATGCTGAATTGGCGGGTGAGGATGTCGTGCTGTGGTGGGGGCTGTTCGACCAGGAACTGTTTGTCGAGCACGGCGAAAAGCGTTTCGGCCCTTATTTGCCGGTGGGCGGCCCCATCCCGTTGAATCGCTATCGGACGTTCAAGAAATCAGCGGCACAGACGCGTGCAGATCGCATCGAGATATTGGCGGCTAAACTCGAATTACCTCGTGCCGCACTGGAAAGTCGGCCTGATGTCGCGGTATTCATCCGGCCTGAGGGCATACCCACTCAAACGTTTGCCGATCCCGATCCATTCAACCAACTGACGTACCCGAGTATACTGGCGGCGAAACGTGCAATTTCGGAATTTTTGGGTTTACCACTGGCAAAGTTGTCTGCGGATCAACTCGCCCGAGTCAATGAGCTTGTTCAGTCCACACTGAACAAGCAGGAAGTCCTGGCACGCGTCCGTGCCTGTATCGAACCTGTCGAGCATTTATCGGAGAACCAACCCCATGCTGAGTGATATTAGAAGCCACTACGGACTCATTCGGGAAATTAGTTCGATCAGCCAGATCGCTTATTTCGAAACGACTCAGCTACAACAGGTCGTCACCGAACTCAAGCTGGCCATCAAGGACAGTAAGCTCATCGTGTTGGCGGGCATGGTCGGCACCGGCAAGACCTCGATGCTGCAAAAAATTCAGGATTTGCTGGAACAAGATAAAGCCATTTTGATTGCGAATTCCTTAGCCTTGGATGTTAGCCAGGTCACGCCGGCAACGCTGGTACAGACCTTGTTCAGTGATCTGTCCATCGACAAGGATGATCCTCTACCTAAGGTGGTGGGGCTGCGAGAACGGGCTTTGCGCGAGTTGATCCGCAAAAGAAAAAAGCCCGTCGCATTGTTCATCGATGACGCCCATCAGTTGCCGAGTAAGACCTTGATCGCCTTAAAACGGTTGATGGAGATTGTCCGTAGCGGCAAAGGTACGCTGTCAGTGGTATTGGCGGGACACCCAAAGCTCAAGAACGACTTGCTGCGTCCATCAATGGAGGAAATCGGCGCACGGACAACTTTTTTTGAACTGAACGGCTTCGGCCACGACAAGAAAAAGTATTTGTGCTGGTTGCTCGATCAAGTCACGGTAGCGGAAACTAGGCCGGACACCTTAATGACCGATGCTGCCGTGACATTACTTTGCGAGAGGTTGACGACACCGTTACAGTTCGAGCTTTATCTAACACGCGCGTTTGAGGAAGCCTTCCGAGTCGGGCAAAAACCGGTCGATGCCGATACTATTCAAGATATTCTGGCGCCCGACCTGGATGGATTGGAAGCACGTCTGACGCGTAACGGTTACAACGTTAAGCTACTAACCGACATACTCACCGCCAAACCCAAGGAAATCCGGTCGTTCCTGAGTGGTCAGTTACCGCCTGAACGAACGCAGGAGCTCCACGATCAATTGCTGGCTGCTGGTGTACCACTATAAGGAATAAGGCATGACCGGCAAAGCTATAGCCATTCTCAGTTAATGTGGTTCCTGGTGGATGTTATCGGGCTGTTCTCAACTAATGTGGGCTCATTCTCACTTAATCTGGTTCCTGACGCCCGGATATTCTCAGCTAATGTGGTCCCGAAAATCCGATGTAATCGGTTCCTGTAATTTATGTTATCGGGCCGCTACAAATAAGGGTCGTGGGCTTACCTCTCCGCTTCGCTACACGTCCAGCCCACCACCCTTAGCCGCTGGGGCTTATCCCGAACACCGCGCACGGCTGTCGCCCTGCTTTTCAAACGTAACCCCCTAAAGGTTAGGCGGAAGATTTATACCCAGCGAACGCGCTTTTTCGGGGGATTGTGGAAAGTACCCCCACGCGGTTCGTTGGGCATAAATCGGCTTTTCTTGATTCGGTTATTTTCGCGGGCGCGAAAATGCTAATGCTCAAACGGCAATAAGGAAGGGGTTGTTTGGATGCCTCCGGCGGCACTCCGTGGGGTCTGCCGACGGCCTCTTGCTTGCGAGGCGGCGGGAGCCAGAAAGAAAAGCGCTTTCTGACTCCCTTGTGAGCATACAGGGGGTGAGCCGATCAAGGGTACAGGCTGCGCCCGGTCATAAAAAAATAGACGCCAGTTTGATTTTTGATTGAGTCGATTTTTTTCTGTCCGCCCTTGACGGGGAAGGCTGGCGGGCGGGGGGTGTCCGGATCTGACATAGATGGATTTGACCAGGGTGGGGCGGCGGCTTTTTATAATTCAAAATAATGTTGTAAAACAACGACGCGTAAACTAAAAACAGTTGACAATGCCGGGGCGTTTCGGTAGAATAATCAACATGGTGAAGGGGCAATCCCTCACCATCAGAAGGTCGGGCAGTTCGCCAAGGCCAGTGTTTTCGAGGATCAAATCATGTTTAATCGTTTCTACGGCACTAAAACCCAAAATCCATTGGACAACGATCAATTGCGCCGGATGGCTCCTTCGGTGTTCGCCGAGCATAAACACGAAAGCCGTAAAAATTCATACAAGTTTATACCAACCATCGACATCGTTGAGGCGTTGCGCGACGAGGGTTTTTTGCCGGTTTATGCTTCCGAGTCTCGCGTTCGTGATGAATCAAAAAAGGGGTTTGCTAAACACCTTTTGCGTTTTCGTCAGCACGACGGTTTTTCAGCCGTGGGTGAAGTTAAGCCTGAAATCGTTTTGCTCAACTCGCACGATGGCACAAGCTCTTATCAGCTCAGCGCCGGGCTTTATCGTTTGGTTTGCTCGAACGGTTTAATCGTGTCAGATGGGCAGATCGATTGCGTTCGCGTTCGCCATAGTGGCAACGTGGTGGATAACGTGATCGAGGGTACTTTTAAAATCGTTAAGGAAACACCAAAGGTGTTAGAGCAAATGGAAGTGATGCGCGGCCTTAACCTGACCAGAGCCGAGCAAGGCATTTTTGCGGAAGCGGCTAAGGGCTTACGCTGGGATGCCGAAGAGGTTATCGTTAAAAACGATGATTTGTTGCGCGTTCGCCGCGATGCCGACCGCTCTCCTGATCTTTGGACGACCTTTAACGTTTTGCAAGAAAAAATGCTAAAGGGTGGTGTCGAGGTGGAAAACAAGGAAACCAGACGCTCACAAAGAGCGCGGGAGGTTAAGGGGGTGAGCGAGAACGTTAGGCTGAATAAAGCAATTTGGACGCTTGCCGAAGAAATGCGGAAATTGAAAACCGCTTAATAACGGACGGGCCGCAAGGATGCGGCTTTTTCTTTCCAGTTTTTCTAATAGCTGTCCGAGATATAGCCATGACTACAGAACAACGAAAACAACTCATTGCCGCCATTCTTTCCCATCTTCGCTTTCACGCTTTTATCGAAAAAAAGTTTTTTGACGAGGGCGATACATTTTTATCGCTGATTTTTATGGACGACCAAGAGCTTTCACAAATCGCAACCCTTGCGGGGTGCTAATTGATGTCGATCCGCCGCCGCGCTATCGCACGGCGGCGGGCGCTCCGCGCGATTCGCACATAGTCAAATAAAAGGGGTTTTCAATGTACGAAACAAGAGAGTTTAAAGGGTATTTTCAGTCTCGCGAGGTGGTTGAGGTCGATGGCGTTGTTTCTGTTGTGAATGACTGGCGGTTTTATCTTTGCGGGTTTGCTGCGGATTCGGCGCGGATTTTGTTGTATGACAAAACCACTGAGCAGGTGCCTATTGATGCTGACAATCGTATTTTCGTGGCGGGTAAGTGGTTCTCTCAATCTCATTGGGATCATTGAGAGGTTGCATAGTCCGGCCTACCGTTGCGCTTTCGCTCAACGGTAGGCGCTTCGCGGCTTTTTGGTATGGGGTTTGATGATGGGTTTAGCGGCTTATTACAGGGGGTCTTTGGCGATCCAATCGCAGGTGGCGCGGGATTATCCCGCTCGTGACAGTGCTTTTTTGGTTTTAGAAAGGCTTAACGCCTTGCCAAAGTATGATGATTGCGGGGTGCCTTTCGGTGATTTGGTATTTGAGTTTGATCAGCGCCGCCGTCTTTGGTGGGTGATGGATTCGGTGGCTTTGCATGGGGGTTGGTCGTTTTGTTATTCGTCGCTGGCCGAGGCTGTTAAGCGGTGGTCGGTTGATGTGGTGGCTTGTGATGTTTCAATAGGGCGTTTTCTGGGTAAGCGTCGTGTTTGATGTCTGGTTTAATCAATGATTCGGCGCATTAAGTTAAGTCGTGGTGATGTGTTGGTTGTTACCGATGAGCATGGGAATGATATTCTTAGGGCGGCGCTGACCGCTCTTGTTCAGTATCCGGACGATAATGAGCTGTTGTTAGATTTATGTCATCATCGTTTTATGTCATATAACGAGGGTTATGGGGCTAGGCGGATTATCGCTCGATTGCTTGATCCTGATTGTGAGGATTAGCCGCTATGTCCTATTTTTACACGTATGTCGGCTGTGCTTGTTTTCGATGAGCGGCGTAGCGTGGGCGCTATCTCGGTTTTCCGTTCCACTGCGCCGAGCGCGTTTTGTGTATTGTTTGATGTGTTGGGGCATTTTTGTTTCGCTTCCGCTGCACAAAAAACGGGATGCCCTTACAGACTGCGCTATCGCTCCGGTCGTGCCGACTTGGCCGCTATCGCGTCCAACCTTCCAGGCCACCACTTGCCCGCTCAATAAGGGTCGTGGGCTTACCTCTCCGCTTCGCTACACGTCCAGCCCACCACCCTTAGCCGCTGGGGCTTATCCCGAACACCGCGCACGGCTGTCGCCCTGCTTTTCAAACGTAACCCCCTAAAGGTTAGGCGGAAGATTTATACCCAGCGAACGCGCTTTTTCGGGGGATTGTGGAAAGTACCCCCACGCGGTTCGTTGGGCATAAATCGGCTTTTCTTGATTCGGTTATTTTCGCGGGCGCGAAAATGCTAATGCTCAAACGGCAATAAGGAAGGGGTTGTTTGGATGCCTCCGGCGGCACTCCGTGGGGTCTGCCGACGGCCTCTTGCTTGCGAGGCGGCGGGAGCCAGAAAGAAAAGCGCTTTCTGACTCCCTTGTGAGCATACAGGGGGTGAGCCGATCAAGGGTACAGGCTGCGCCCGGTCATAAAAAAATAGACGCCAGTTTGATTTTTGATTGAGTCGATTTTTTTCTGTCCGCCCTTGACGGGGAAGGCTGGCGGGCGGGGGGTGTCCGGATCTGACATAGATGGATTTAACCAGGGTGGGGGGGATGGTTTCGAATAATCGGAATCAAGGAGTAATTAGGGGTTGACACCCGCCCCGATGGGGCGTAATATACTAACCAGGCCGGGCATTCCGTCAAGGCCGTTTTCCGGAGATTCCGATGATCGATCAAACCGCCGTTGCCAATCTAAACAGTGATTCCTCTTTTACCTATCGTGGTCTTAGCGCCACTTATTCACCCGACGATAATAAATTAAGGCTGTATGCTGTCCACCGCTTAGATGCCGATCTTTATGCCCGCGTTAAAGCCGCAGGTTTTAAATGGGCGCCCAAGCAAGGTTTTTTTGTCGCCCCCATGTGGACCCCTAGCCGTGCTGACTTGTTGCTGGAATTGTGCGGCGACATTGAAGATGAGGACAAAAGCCTAGTTGAACGTGCAGAAGAACGCGCCGACCGTTTCGGTGATTACAGCGTTCGCCGTTCGCACGATGCAGAGAGCGCAAGAAAGGCCGCCGCTGCTATTGCCGATAATATCCCTTTCGGCCAACCGATTTTGGTAGGCCATCATAGCGAAGGCAGGGCGCGGCGTGATGCGGCGCGTATAGAAGGCGGCATGATAAAAGCCATTAAGTTATGGGATACCGCCGACTATTGGAAGCGTCGCGCTGTCGGTGCGCTTCACCATGCCAAATACAAAGAACTGCCCGCAGTTAGAGCGCGACGGATTAAAGGCCTGGAGGCCGACAAGCGCAAGCAAGAACGCCAACGCGACGAGGCCGCGAATTTCATCAAATCGTGGAGCGTCGAGGGCTTTAATATGGCGGTGGCGGAAAATATTGCCGGGTTGGATCGTATCTACCATCATTTTACACTGGCGCTTTATCCGCGTGAATTGCCGGCTTCCCAGTATGAAGGTTTGATGAGTTTATGGAGCGCTTTAACAGGCGGCGTTATTACTGCCGAGCAGGCGCGGGATGTTGCTTTAAAAGCCCATGCGCGGGCTGTTGCCAGCGCCGAGCGCTGGATTCAACATTATGAATTGCGCCTTGCTTACGAACGGGCAATGTTAGAAGACGCGGGCGGGCTTGCTACCGATAAAACCGGCCCGCAGGTTGGCGGTGGTTGCCGGTGCTGGGCGTCTCCGCGCAATGGTTGGAGCTATATCAAAAAAGTGAATAAAGTCTCTGTGACCGTTGAGGACAATTGGGGAAACGGTGGCCGTAATTTTAAACGCACAATCCCATTTGATAAGTTAAAAGAAATTATGACTCAAGCCGATGTTGACGCGGCGCGGGTGGATGGTTTGTTAGTCGATACTGCGGATGGCACCGGCTTTATTCTTCGTAATACGCCGACCAATGAAGCCAAGGAAGAAAGTGTTATAGAGTGATTGCAACCCAGGCGCGGGCTATAGTCCGCGCCGCCTTAATTTATTTCAAAAGGTAAAAACTGTTTGACAGCCGCCCCATTGGGGCGTAATATACTAACCAGGCCGGGCATTCCGTCAAGGCCGTTTTCCGGAGATTCCGATGAAACCAGTCAGAAAAATCAGAACAATTGAGTTAGCCCAATGCCGCCAAAAGGATGCGCGGGTGTTGGTTCGAAGGATCGTTGATGTTCTAGTGCGTAAACGCGGAGGCTAGGCCATGGACGATATATTATCAACACCTCGCCGGCTGCGTTGTACTCGTTGCGCCACTGATGTAATTGGTCGGCAGTGGCCTGGTCAGGATATTGGTTGGGGCTTGTGTCAGTCGTGTATCGAACCATGTAAGCAGCACGCGGGTAGTGAGGAAGAGTTTAGGGTTACCCATGGCGTTCAAGGTGTTCACTTCGATATTCAGTCTATAACCCCTAGTGATAATGAGGCTTCCGAACGGGAATGGTTGGAAGATTCTCGCGATGGCCGCTTTAGCCGTGTTGCTGTGGGCCGGGAGGATTCGGTGTGGGTGTGTAACGCTTGCGGCCAGGATGATGCCGACCCGTGGGAGTATGGTTGCGAACATTGCGACGAGAAAGCCGACGCTTATTAGTGGCTTAATGAGGATGCGGAAAGGGATTTTCGCGTTGATCTTAAATTAGGGTTGACATCCGCCCCAATGGGGCGTAATATACTAACCAGGCCGGGCAGTTCGCCAAGGCCACCAACCGGAGTTAGACCGATGACAACCTTAACCGCTGATCAACAAGCCATTATCCGCAACGCCCTGGCAATTCTGGAAACCCTTTTCCAAAAACAAGACCTATCAGCGACTTCACCCGATACCGTTAAAGACTTTTGCCGCCTTCACTTCGGCCACTTGGAACATGAAGAGTTCGGCCTGTTGTTTTTGGATAATCAACATCGGTTGATTAAGTATGAGTCGATAGCAAAAGGCACGGTCGATAGCTGTAGCGTTTACCCTAGGGAAATTGTTAAAGCGGTGCTGGCATGTAATGGCTGCGCTCTGGTCGCTTACCACAACCATCCATCAGGCGTGCTTTCACCTTCGGACGCGGATATGCGCATTACCCAGAAATTACGCGAGGCGTTGGCGCTCATCGACGTGCGTATCCTCGACCATATCATAGTCAGTAACCAAGGCGCATACAGCTTCGCGGAGCATGGCCTTATTTAATTTTTTGCGGGCGGGTTACACCCGCCCGCCCTTTTTCGATGTTAGAGGTTTTTATGGAAACAGTACCATTTTATGATGTCGGCGGATCATTGCCGGTTTCGCTTGACGTTTTTCGCAATCGGCCTTGTGCCTTGCCCTTCGGGCATGCCGCTTACATATCGCCAACACCTCATGAGGTGGATCGATTGATTAAGCTTGCAGGGTGGTCGCAAAGTGCTGTTGCGCGGCTTGTTGGGGTGACATACAACCCGAAAAAAGGCTCTTCAACTATTCGGAAATGGCGGGCGGACAGGGACAAAGACGACTATCGGGAAATTCCGTATTCCGCTTGGCGTTTAATGTTGCTATATGCCGGGGTTGTGTCTATCGAGGATGGTTTAGCGGCCAACATAGACACCACTGTCTAGCCTTAGTTGGCCCGCTTTAAGTTTGCGGGGTGTTTGGATCGTCCATAGATGTATCTATCTGGCCTCGTGCAAGCATGGCCGACAGAATTGCTAACTGCTCCGCCGCCGGCAATGCCGCATAGTTATCGGCCCAGCGCTTGGCTTTTCGCTTAATGCGCTGTCGGTCAATGAAATCCTTGCCTGCATAGGCGGACCAATAGACGGCATCCGGGGCATAGTTAAACCATAATTGTTCAGTGCGTACACCGCCGCGCGTCATGGCCTGGTATTGAAACGTTCGCCAGTCGGCCAGGTGTTCCGCGTAAAGCGCGGAGGGATAGCCGCTGATGATGACATCCGCCGGCACTTGTCTTATGACATCAATCAAGCGCAAATGATCGTCGTCAGTGAACTCGTGCTTATACCGCGAGGACGAGGTTCTAGTACTCTGTAGGTACGGCGGATCACAGAATACAAGCACTTTTTCATATCGCCCATAGTCAAATGCCGCCAGGTAGTGTGTTGCGTCGGTGCAAATCAACTCAATTCCGGGATAAGCCTCTGGATCGAGTACGGTATTGTCTAAATCGATACCGATGGAACGGCATGCCGGCGGCTTGCGGCGCATGACTACACCGGAGCCTAGAAATGCCTCAATATACACGTCGTGGGGCGGCATATTCGCAATGATGGCTTGATAGACCCCACTAGCCCCTTTCGAGCCTAAATAGCCCATTGTAATCCTCTGTCATTGCGTTCTTTTATTTGTTGTTCCACTGCAAACCCATTATTGGAAAATTGAAATGTGCGCCTGCCTATGCGGCGGATACTGGGCGCTATTCGCCTATTTTAACGGGGTAGCCGCGAATGGTTATTGTTCGTAAGTACCAGTTTCACAGTATTGACATGATATATCCGGGCTGTGGGTGCCAGGATCGCACACATACCCAGCCGCTTTGATACCTACGGTTTGCTGGGCGGCTATTCGCTTTTCTGCTTTAACGCAGATTGCCGTCAACACACTCAGTTTTTCGTCGATCAAGTGAGAATATTTGAGCGATGACAAAAGGCGTTCAATCCCTCTCAGCATGCCAACCGCCGCCGCGTGGAAGTGCCTCACCGATTCTATGGTTGTTGAATATTCAGGCGACGAATGCCGTGCGAACTCTGCCACCACTGAATCAATGGTTTCAGTAATTGATTTTTCAGGTATTTGCATACTTTATGCTCCGCTCTGGGTTGATGGCCATCTTTAACAAGCCTGTTTCATCTTGCCGCCAATCGTGCGCGACTAAGTGTTCATTGTAGGGCTGTTTCTCCACAATGTAAACTAAAACTAGTTTACATTTTAAAAAATATTTTCCTTACCGTAAACCAAAAACAGTTGACGCCTCAATGATTTTAATATAATATTTTTGCACGGTTAGCGGTTACGCTTCCGGGCTTGTATCATTTCTCTAATTTTTAGTAAGGGCGCAATTATGCAAAGCACGACTGAAAAAAAACCGACTGAATTTTTCCCTAAACCCTTGGCGGTTCGTGCGGCACAAGCTGCGCCTATCATCGCCCCGTTTATCTCTAACGCTCAAGCGGCGTTGTTTTTCGACGGTATGCGCGGGGGAGAAAAAAATCATTTTATGCAAGTGGTGATTGACCTGGCCGACCGGATTGATGTCATGGCGCTGACTGACGAGCAGGAAGGCAAGGGCGCTGATGCCATGGTTTATCTGCATTATTTCCGGGGCGGGAGTAGTTGGTTCATCACAGAAAAAGATGTCGCTGGTAATGTTGACCAGGCGTTTGGTTATACCGTTTTGAATGGTAACGACCAATGCGCTGAACTGGGTTACATTTCGATCCGCGAGTTGATTTCTCACGGTGTCGAATTGGACCTTTATTTCACGCCAAGATCGTTGGCTGACATTAAAGCGGAGAGGGAGAAACGCGCCGCGTAATGCGATGGCCCGCCCAGGTAATGGGCGGGATTACCGATCCACTGTAGAGCGAACGGCTTTACAGTGTTTTACGGGGCGTATAATCCCCACCAATCACACGATTAAGGCATTAAAAACGATGAAAATTCTATCGATTGCAAATCAAAAAGGCGGCGTTGGTAAAAGTACGCTGGCCGTCCATTTGGCTTACGCCGGCATAGATGCCGGCATGCGCGTTTTACTGGTTGATATGGACAAACAGGGGAGTCTGTCGCTGTCCTTCCCTGCTCCAGACAACGCACCGACGGGCCTTGTTGCTTCGACGCTGTACGGGGGTGAAGTGGTCGATGAAAGGCCGCAGCCTCTTAACGATAAGCTGTCTATCATTCGGGCCGATAACGCGCTGCTTGCGATCGACAAAGCCGAAAATCAAGTGATACGCCAACCAGGTCAAGCGTTGCGCCGCTTCGCGGCTGAGTTCGATCTATGCGTGATCGATACGCCGCCCTTGCTCGGTATCCGCCTGATGGCCTCCTTGGCCGCAGCCGATTATGTACTGACACCGGTTTCAATCGGCCTTTACGAGCTGGCGGGTGTTGCCGATCTTATGCAAACAATCCATGTGATTCGCACCCAGGGCTTTAATCCCAGGCTCAAACACATCGGCATCCTGCCGATGAAGGTCAACAGCCGCAGCACCGAGGCGAAAAATGCGCTGACTATGTTACGGAATCAATACGGGCCGATCATATTATCTCAAGCCTTGGCCGAGCGGGCGGCGGTCCGCAAGGCCATTGCCCAGCGCCGCCCGGTTTGGACCCATACTAGTGGCGAAGGTCATTTAAAAGCGGCGGGCGAGTGGCGGGCGGCATGCACGGCCATTCTGGCACGCTTGAACTAATCGGCTTTTAAAAATCATTTCGGAATTTTGATTATGACTAAACAAAACGCTCTCTTTAGTGGTAGTGGTGTTGATGCTCTTTTTGGTGTCAGTGGCAACCCAAACGAATACGAAATATTAGCCCCTCTCGATGATATTGAAGTCGAGGCTCAGGTACGTGAAGAGTTCGAGGACGAGGATAACGAATTAGCTGATCTTGGCCGCAGCCTTCGTAAGCAACAGTTGCAGGCCATTGTCATTCGCCCTAATCGTCCTGGCAGTGAAAAACCCTATTTGTTGGTTGCAGGAGAACGGCGGTATCGGGCGGCCCGGATGGAAGGATTAACTCACCTTCGGGCCAGCGTGAAAGATTTCACCGACGAGGAAGCCGAAGATGCACAATTTATCGAAAACATTCATCGTAAGAATCTCACGCAGATCGAGGAAGCGAAGAAGATTGAGCGCGACCTTAAGATTAAGAAAATGAGTCAGGAGGCGGTGTTAGAAAAGTACGAGATTAGCCGCACACGCTTATCAAAGATGTTGGGCTTGCTGAATTTACCGGAACAAGCAAAACGCCTGGTAACGGAAGATTTGAGCGCGGATGTTGAATCTATTAATGCGTTAAAGATCATCGAAAAAATCGACCCAGCGAAAGCTAAGGAGGCGGTTGATAAAATAAAAAGCGGCGGCGCAAAAGCGAATGTGCGGGATATAGTGAAAGCCGCTAAGGACGAGGTTAAGCCGCCCAAGAAAATAGAGGATAAAAAACCCGCAACCCAGGTTGATGTTTTCGCGGGCGCGAAAACAACTGATTCAAACGAAGACGTTAGCAATCAATCGTCTGAAAACCTTCCGACAGGAGAGACAGTTAATTTAGTGTTGATGGTGGCCTATAACGCGATTTTTTTGCACGACAAAAAACCTAAATCGGTATTAGATGCCATGAGCAATGACGACCGGGAAATGATCGATGTCTGGTTACGGGCCTTTTATGAAATGGGTGTAATGAGTAAAGATGCTGGCCGCGATGTGCTGAAACATTTGCGCAAAGACCATTTTGCTGCGGACGGTATTGGCGCATTTGCGCTGGCAGCGTTTATGTATGGCGTGGCTCGTAATACAAAATTTAGCTTGTTGGATATTTTTGGTAGTGTTAAGGCGTAGATGCTAAGCGCATCGGGATTGATCAGTGTGCGCGACAGTGTCAATTTACCATAATGTTAAGATACGCCAAACCAAACCAATACACGAGTATATGAGCGCAGAACGAGAAGAACGCCGAATGAGTAAAGCCGAATTTAACGCTGTTCGAGACTTGATGAAATTAACTAAGGATCGAACAGACGCGGCCTATGCTGTGTTGGTTAATGGCGCGGGTTTAAAGGCTGTTGCCGATCAATATGGTTGGACCCGGCAAGCGGTCAACGGCGCGGTGAACTCAGCTATGCGGGCGCGGGATAAGTATCGGGCGGCTCAAGAGATTGAACAAAATGAAATCAAGGCATTATTGCCGGAAGGGTGGGACTTGGTATCGATGGCAGCACCGGTTGACCTGATTGAAAAATTCAGAATATCCGTTTCACGGCGTCGTTCAAGTAAATGACAGAGCTAGACAAATTTAACGGCGAATGGGCCGCGATGATGGCTGAAAAGGCCAGGCTACGCCGAAGCCGCGATCAACAACAGGCTTCGCCTGCTAAAACCTTGGCTTGCATCCAGCTTACGCTTTGGCCGGAAGCCGTGCGCGGAATTCCAAATGCCGCCTTGCGTTCCGCCCTATTCGGTGCTGTCCGCATGGGCGCAAGGCCATATCTTGAACGCCAAAAAATCCACTCTCAAGAAGGTATCGCGATCCATTACACCGGGGCTAGGCTCGATCAGGCCGACCTTGATGTGTGGAGTACCGTTTTACATATCGCGCGGGTGCAGTCGCTTGGCACAGAATGCCGCGTTACAGCGTATCAATTACTCAAGAGTCTTGGCAAAACCGATAGCGGCAAGAATCGGGATACATTAAGCCGCCGGCTTAGCCGGCTTAATGCTACAGGTCTTGATGTAAAAATCGGACACCACAGTTACGAGGGCAGCTTAATCGCCGAAGTTTACCGCGACGAAGTGACCTTAGAGTATTTCATTACA
Source organism: Methylomonas sp. EFPC1 (assembly GCF_016925515.1). Taxonomy (NCBI): domain Bacteria; kingdom Pseudomonadati; phylum Pseudomonadota; class Gammaproteobacteria; order Methylococcales; family Methylococcaceae; genus Methylomonas; species Methylomonas sp. EFPC1. The sequence continues at coordinate 18,698 of NZ_CP070495.1, read as the reverse complement.
CTGAGTCCCAAACTCGTGGCCTTGTTCGGAGCCGATCAGTTTACCCAGGTCGAGTGGGCTATTCGTCACGCCCTAGACGGCAAACCGCTTTCTCAATGGTTACATGGCTTTTATTCTAGTCACGCTAAACCCTATCCAATGAGCGTACAGCGTATCTACGAACTTTGCGGTAGCCAAGCCGCTTTGATCAGTGATTTTAAAAAGGATTTAAAGCGGAGTCTCGATCATGTTGTCGAAGCATGTTCCGCCAACGGCCAGCGGTTTCGTTATGAATTTAAAAACAATTTAGTCTTTGTGAAACACTCTGGTAGTCCGTCTCAACAACGCCACATTGCCAAACGAGTTCGAGCTTTAAAGCAGCAGAAACGTTAATCCGGCATACCGTTCCCACACCCCCGCCGCCCCTCACTAATGCGTTTTAATGCCGCGCTGAAACAGCGGCCATTAACTCAGCCCTGTCTATATGATCAGGCTGATTGACCGCGGCCAACCCGAATTCACTACACACTAATTTCGCAAGATTGTATGCGGTCAGCAACGAAACTTGTTCATCAGCGGCTGCGGTATCCAATGCTGCTTTGGCGGTTTTCCCTGCCATAAATTGGAATGCGCTTGTGGTAGACCAACCATTACCAAGTTCGGCCTGTAACGCCGTGGTCGTAGTTTCCAGCGTTTGTTGATCGACATAACCCCATGACAACACAACGGCAGCACACAGCCTTGTTTTGGGTAACTCAAATACGGCATTTGCCATGCTAAAACCCCTATAACTCTGGCTGATGATACCGTTCCAATGCCCCCGATACATCACCAAAGCCGGTTAAATTATTAGTTCAAAAGTAATAGGCCACTTCTAAAAAGTACCGTTCCGACACCCCCGGAGAGCTTATCATCCGCCGTCAACATGGCGCGACTACTATTTTATGCAAATGAACCTGGTTCCGGTAAGCCCATATTGCCGTTCCGACACCCCCGGCGTATACCGTTCCTGCACCCCCACACTTTACCGTTCCCGCGCCCCTAACGTACTGCTTTCTGGCCGGTATTATGGCTTTATTGACAAAATGAACAAAATGCCCACAAAAATACCGTTCCAACGCCCCCAGAAATACCGTTCCCACGCCCCCGTCATACCGTTCCTGCACCCCCGTCATACCGTTCCCGCGCCCCCGGCGTACCGTTCCTGCACCCCCGTCCCGTATTTTCAAATCACCTGCTCAGCCCAGAGAATGCGCGGCATTCGGCATTTCACAAATTTTCGCCTAATCCTCTTTTAATCCTTCTTTAATCCCGATAACCACAAATAAGTAAAACCAGATGTAAACAAATATCTGTTTACATCTAGGCCTTTTTATTCTATAATCCAAACTCATTCTTTAGACCGGGCTTCGCCATGGTCGCTTACCGGAGAAATACCGATGATGAACACTCTACAGCTCAAACCTACCCACTCAATCGCTATCGATGAAGATGGCGACTTTTTTGCACCCGTTTCAGCGGATGCAATCGATTGCCTACTTGCTAAGTATAACGCCGATCTTACCAACATTCGCCTAGTCGAAGACTTTATGAATGGCGGGGCGGGTGGCGTTGTTCATTACTTTGCCGAAGGCAGCAAAAATCATTCTGGTAGTTCTCACCATTACTACAGCACAACCTTTCGCGCAGATTGGGCCGTCGAAGCGCTAAAATCTGCTTATTGGTCACGCGCCATCGCTATGACCGATGTCATGGATTACATGCCGCAAAAGCGGCGGGATGAATGGCGGGCCAGTATTGACAAGCCAATGGGTGTTAAAAAACACTTATCCGCTTACGATAGGTCAATGAGAATTCAGAACGGAGAACCCACGGACATCGATGAGTGGGAAATCCAGCCCATTCCGGATTTTACAGAGGACACCGTAAGAGCTACCTTGACGCAACTGTTATTGAGTCGAGAAAAATTCTTTGCTGAACGTGTAGACGGCATCTTTCGAGCTTTATCCGGCGTTCACATCACCAACTCACCGGTTGGGTTTGGTAAGCGGATGATATTAAATCGGGTCTATACGGTACACGGTAAGGGTTTTTACTCGCAGAATAGTTCTATGGCTGGGTATATCAATGATCTTCGCTCGGTCATCGCGAAGTTTATGGGCAGAGATGAACCCGCCTGGTATATCACCAGCCGAACCATCGATAACATCCCTAAAGATGGACAGTGGAACGTTCTGGATGGTGGTGCCATTCGGATTCGCTTGTATATGGTTGGAACCGCGCATTTAGAGATTCACCCGGATATGGCTTGGCGATTAAATGCTGTGCTGGCTAGTCTCTACCCCGCCGCGATCCCGGCACAATTCCGTACTAAACCCAAAAGGAAAGCGAAAGATATTGCGCTTCTTCAACATCCGTTACCGTTCGCCGTGCTTAGCATATTGGCTGAGTCAAAACCAAGGCATAATGAAAAACGCGTCCAGCTGCCATTTGGGTCGCAATCTACCAACAAGTTTGCTTGGGAAGAAGCTAGTCGCGTCTTGCAAAGCATCGGTGGCGTTGATCGTAGATTAGGTAATTATGAATTTAACTACTGTCCTGCGAATGTCATAAACGAAATAGTTATGAGTGGATGCATTCCAGATCATCGTAGCCACCAATATTACCCCACCAATGGGGATTTAGCACAACGGGCCGTCGAAGAAGCCGAAATACAACCGACCGATCAGTGCGCAGAAACCAGCGCCGGCCAGGGCGGCATTGCTGCTTTTATGCCGACTGACCGTACAACCTGCATTGAAATATCACCCTTACACTGTGAGATATTACGATCTAAGGGTTTTAATACGATTGAGGCCGATTTCTTGGAATGGGCTAAATATCAACCTGCTCCGGTGTTCGATAAGATCGTGATTAATCCACCTTTTTCAGATGGCCGGGCAGTTGCCCATGTTATTACCTCGATGCAGTTGATTAAGCCCAGCGGTCGTCTAGTGGCGATCCTACCAAGCTCGTACATCAATAAGGCGTTTGACGTTGCTGGCGAATGGTCATTTACGTGGTCCTCGCCGATTGAAAATGCGTTTACTGGGACCAGTATTTCGGTGGCAATTCTTCGGGCTGATAGATTAAGTTAATATGGAAAACTAACATGGCTAAGTTTTACTACCAAAGCACAGGCGATTCCCCTAGTGAATTTGTTGCCGAGATAGATGGTTATTTGTGTTTTATTAAACCAATCATCGAAAGCGGTCAGATCATTTGGGCATGGAGTATTCAATCTGGCGGCGGCTGGACTCATCGGGGCGTTGCCGATCAGGTCGTCGAACATAAGGCTGGAACAGCTTTTTCAATTTCAATGGCCGAAGAGGCTATTACTAACGCATTAGATCATTGCGATTTTTAGAGGTTAACTTATGCACGAACCGCGCAACAGAACAATCAGACCTGAGTGTTTGCAACCATATAGTCTTGATTGGCCCACTCCAACCGGCGACGAAGTAGCCGAGTTGTTGAGGCAGGCCGATTTTAGCGGCTCTGTAGCTGCCAACGCGCTTGGATTAAAAAAGAATGGCGCGAGAACCGTTAGGAAGTGGGTTGGGAATGAATCCGAAATCCCTTATGCCGCATGGGCGCTTTTATGTGACTTCGCGGGGCTTGGGCAAATATGGCGATACGACCACCAACCGCCACAGGCTTAACAAATGCAGTTTTCGCGGGCGCGAAATTTATGTTTTTTTGTAGAGGGTTGAGTTTATGACTATTCGATTGTATGGCGTAGCGATATTAATTGCTGGGGTATTCGCTTTAAGGTTTGCGTGGCCACCCGTTGGACTTAGCGGCGGTACGCTCCTTTTTATGAATATAGGAGGATTCGCCGCGATTGTTATAGGTCTAAGCTTCATATTTAGCGGCAAAGCCCTCTTACATCTTTTCTTACATTGAGCGGCCAACATAGATGGTTATTTCTATGGTGGACATTTTAGATTGCTATTTTTGTTTTTGGCTATGCAGTGTATAGTGGGCTATTATGGATATACCCATTTTGACCATAGTTTATGAAAGTCGCTCGAATCTATATTCGCGTTAGCACTGACAAGCAGGATATTACCCGGCAGAAGGCGCTTGTCGATAGCGCAAGGGCAGAAGGCTTTTATATTGCCGCCGTGTATTCCGAAACGGCGTCCGGTGCTCGGGCGGATCGCCCGGAGCTGTTACGGATGATTGACGATTTACAACACGGCGACGTGGTGATTGCTGAAAAGATCGACCGGATAAGCCGGCTACCGCTGGCCGATGCCGAAAAGTTAGTAGCATCGATCAGGATGAAGGGGGCCAAGCTGGCCGTGCCGGGGATTGTTGATTTGTCGGAATTAACGGCCAGCGCCGATGGAGTCGCCAAGATCGTTTTAGAAGCTGTTCAGGATTTATTACTTAAACTCGCGCTGCAAATGTCACGTGATGATTACGAAACCCGCCGAGAACGGCAGCAGCAAGGGATTCAAATCGCGAAAAGCGCTGGTAAATACACTGGCCGAGTGGCTAACACTGATATTCACCGACGCATCATTGCGTTGCGCGGTGCAGGGCATTCGATTAAGCAGACCGCCGAGCTGGCCGGTTGCAGCCCAAGCCAGGTGAAAAAAGTGTGTGCGGAAGCAAAGCGTTCTGAAACGTAACGTAACGTATCATTTCGAGTTACTGGGGATGGTATTGGGACTCATGTTAGCCGTTGTAGTTGCTTACTTATTTATGAGGGATGGTTATGGCCAAAGTTGTTAAATTTCCAAAAGCTCACCCATCTGGTGCCGGTGAAAGGGTACTTGATATTACCCGTCGTTCTGCATCGAGCGTAAAGCATGGCGGCAGCAGGTTTGTGCCTTGGTGTGGCCGTGCGGTTGCCCGCACATTCGAATTTCTGATTGAATTTGTGCGCGTCATGGTATTGACGTTATTGCTATGGTTCCGGCCTATTCTGTTTGTCGTGATTAGACCGTTGTCCGGCTTTCTGCTGATCGCGTTCGTTATTTGCCTGGTCACTCATCCTGCCAATCCGCAACTTGTTTGGATGTTCGGTTTGGCATGTTTTGGTGCGTTTTTAATTATGTACCTTTATGACGCGCTACTGGTCTTTTTGTCGCGCGGTAATGTGATCAATGTTCTTAACTAATGACTTGAGGGAATCTGCGAGGATCTCACATAGCCATTGCTGGCTATAGGGGTAGTCGCAGAATTCGGCGAAAATAGTACGTTAAGGTTTTTGACGGTTTTAATTGGAAGAAGGTAGCGACCTTTAACATTCGCTATTGCTAATTTTTACCTTTTCGAGGGGATGGGCAAAAATAGCCGAATTGCCGCTCTTGCAGTTGAGCAAGGCGATATCGCATAGTTATATTTGTCTGTGCCGGCCACAATCACCCAAGCAATCGAATGAACACAACCGTACCAGCGCTAGAGAGCAGGGCGGTAAACATGCAGATCAGGATCGTTACCATCCACCTCAAAGCCAACGGTGAGCCATTGGCTTCGCTTGACTCCGCAATGCTGCGTTTTAAGGTGGTGATTTCGTCGCTCACCGCTTCGCGAAGTAGCGCACGAATAATCTCTCGCTGTTCGTCGCCCGTTGTTGCCACCACCGTAGTCGTCACGGTTTTTAGATAAGCCACCATTTCTTTTTTTGACCGCATGTTCGCGGCTAGTACGGCTTGATTGTAGGTTTCGCCGGCTCCTTCTAGCCGACGTATCGTTTCATCCATTTTGGCGACTGAGCTGTTGACTGCGCCGGCAACGGCGTCAGCTTTGTCCAACAGTGTGTCAATATCTCCTAGCACCTGCGCGGCGAGGGCGTCGCGCATGGTCCTTGGATCGCCGATTTCCTTTTTTTTGGCGGTTTTGGTCATGGCTAAAACAAGGCTTTAAATACTTGATCAAGATTTTGATTCGCGGTAATTGCTATCATCTTGAGCAACGCCATCTTTACGCACCGTTCCGCCTCATCGGTGTTGCCTGCGAGTTTTGCGGCCTTGGCTTGTTCCCGATAATCAGTTTTATCGTTAATGATTTCAACTAACGGCACACCTAAGTCTTTGCATTGGTCAAACGCTTCATTGTTATAAATGACGCATTTCTCATTGATGACAAATGACTTATCAACCGTCTCGAAGCCAAACAGCGACCCAAATTCTTCACGTATATCATCGTCAATGTCCACCTTGTTCATCACCACGCGGATTTTCTTTTTGGGAATCCCCATGGCTGCTAATGCCTTAATGGTTTTGATAGTGTCGATGGTCTGTTTTTTTTCCTTCACAGTCGGCACCAGGTAATAATCGAATTGCTGGTGTGAGTCGTGATACTGCGTCATTAGGTTGGTAAAGTCTTCAACGTTAGAAGCTCCCACGTCGATAATGGCATCATCGAGCAAGAAGATTTCTTCTTGAAGTTCTTTGTATTTTTTACCCTTGAACGTTTCCACATCGACCCCGTCCGTGGCTGCATGATCGTTCAATGTTTCGATGCTGAACAGCGCTGCGTCGTTCATTCTCGGTTTTAGCAAGTGCGCGGCTACGGTGGATTTTCCTACGTTGCCTGAAAAATTAATCACTACCAGTTTCATGAGGTTTTTTCCTTGTCTGTTTGTGAGGCTTACCCAGTTTGGCTAACTGATCCAGGTTGATTTTTTCGCTCAATATCTCCCGTAAATCCGTTGGGTCAAAGTAGGTCTGTTTGTTTTCCGGTTCGTTCTCTATGTGATCGTCGCGGTTTCTTGCCGGCGTGGCGACTGGTTCCGGCTGGATCGTCCTTGGTTGAGGCCGTTTTGTTTGTAACTCAGCGGCTTTCTGTTCCTGATGCCTGGCTAGATATGACGCGATGCCCTGTATCGACACCGTTATGTCTTTCCCGGCTAAGTAGCTTTGGATCTGTTTGTACGAATAACCCAATTCCCTGAGCCGATGCAGATCCGCCAGGTATGGGAATAATTTGGAGCCGGACGTTGAGGCAGGCGTATTCAACTGTACAAATTCCTCAATATCCAATGAAAGTCCTCGATTTCTTCAACGTTTAGGGCGCTAGCTCACTATTTCATCAACACTTTAAATCACTATTCTATCATTATTCAAGTGATTTCTATGTATTCACTATGAATTCACGTAGTTTTCAACATTATTTCAATACATATTCAACACTTGGCGGACACCGAAAAGCACGTAAAAACACAAAAACGAGGGCAGGATAGAGGAAGTTATAATTTTGTGTTACACTTTACCCATAGTAGAGAGGTTAGAGGCCCATGGCAAAGATCAGAACCGTTGCACTTAATATAAGAATTCTTCCCGCCAAGAAGGCGGCGCTAATTGCACTGGCTGAAAAACGACGTACAGACGTGACTAAGTTGATTTTGCCGGAGATTGACCGTTTATTAAATGCTGACGCAGGCGACTTCATAGCGCCGCCTGACGTTGCCACAGATGATGAATTAGACGATATTGACTTATTGAATCCACTAATAAGTTTTATGCCGTTGCCGGGCGATAAGCGACATACCATTGACTACGCCGCTACGCGTATGATGAAGCTAGGTACAGTCATGAAGCTGATTCTGCGCGGCTGGATAACCAAGAACGCACCCATGCCGCGAGAAGAGTTGGCGGCACTTGCCGTGACCTCGAACCAGTTAGCCGCCCTTGGTCGCAATCTGAACCAGTTGGTCAAGCTGGCCCATGCCGGCCATTGGCCTGATTCGAATGAGCTGGTCGATATGCTCACTGAAACTATGCAAATGACCACACAAGCCAGCGCCGAGATTGATGCCGTGGTGAGAACCAATTTAATGAGTTGGGAGAACGAAGATGCCTAAGAAACGTACCGCCGTCGTCAGTAGGGATAGGAACGCCCCAGGCCTGGATTTCGTGAGCCATGGCCGGAAAGGTCCGAAGGCACTATTTCACCCCTCTTCGCCCGCTTCGATGGAGTCATTGCGACGGACGCTAAACCGTGTGCCGGAGGTCATGGTTAAAGTGACTGGCGGCGGGCGCGATCCTGAAACTGCCGAGGCCCATATCGACTACATTGATCGTAAAGGCGAGTTAGAGGTGCTAACGGATGAGGGTGAATATCTAAAGGGTAAGGACGTTTCCGAGTTTCTGGTTCGCGACTGGAAGCTCGATACCATCATCAATAAACGCAACCGTGAAGCACCCGAGGCCGGCGAGAAGGATAAGCGGGCGAAGCTGGTTCATAACATTGTGCTATCGATGCCTCAAGGAACACCGCCACAATCCGTTTTAGCGGCTGCACAGCATTTTGCTCGTGAGAACTTCGCGTTTACTCATCGTTACGCCATGGTTTTGCACGACCCGGCCACCGATCCCAAGCACGACAAGACCGAATCCGGTAAAAACCCGCACGTTCACTTAGTCGTTAAAGCGGTAAGCGAAACCGGTGAGCGGCTTTACATCCGCAAGGACACCCTGCAAAACTGGCGTGAGCAATTTGCCCAGGCGTTGCGGGATCACGGTGTTGAAGCTAATGCTACGCCGGCAGCTATTAGGGGGCGCGGAAAAAGCAGCGCCAAGACATCGATGCACCAACACCAAGAGCGTATAGAAAAATGGCAGAATGGACCAAAGGATGAACATGGCAAGCCCCCTGTCGCTTCGACGTTTCTTCAAGGCCGCGTAGAAGATGTGCTTAATGAGGTTGTGAATGGTGTTGTCCCCGATTCACCCGGTAAGGAAAGGCTAAAGGCGACTCGTCAAGCCGTGGTAGAGGATTGGATCGCGACCGAGCATGAGTTGCGCAAAGCGGGTTTTGAAAAAGAGGCCGATGAAGTCGTGGACTTTATTAAGACGCTTCCGCCGGTAAAGTCCGATTACGATGCATTGAAAGAAACCATGCTGGCCGATAAGGACCGGTTACGGGCGACGCTGGATCGTGTTGCTATCGCGGCTCCAGTCGAGAACTCGCCTTCTTCCGGTAAGGGTGATGATCATGCGCCGGTTCGCTAGGTCTGTGACACCTAAACGTTACCCGGTGCCGGCAGGGTCACGGGTTTTTGTAGAAGGTTCTTTATGGGTCAAGGTAAGGATTCGTGCGATTTTGGGCAATAGTAGTCCGACTCATGCTATTCAAACCTCTATGATGCAATCCTCTGATGTTTAGCCCATCGGAAAACATCTGTTTTGCATGGCGACAGGTTCACGACCTGGCCAGCTCCCCATTGTCACCAATAGTGGCCGGTGTGGAGCTTTGCTTCATGCTGTTAAGTCCGTCTGATGGCCGTAGGGCCAGACTGTCTTTCAACAATTCCGTTCCTGCTAATCGTCGTAGTGCGTACTGTTTCTGCCCCAACGTGCGACACCGTGAAGGCGACTGAGTTGACCTCATGTGCATGGACTTGAAAGCAGTCACCGAATGCCTGCAAAATTCCCACATCCTGAAGCTGTTGAGGTGCTGGGCTGGGGTTGTTGCGAGGCGATGGAATCGTGGCCGGCATCATGTAGATGCAAGGTGGAGGCAAGCGATACTGGCCCAGCGAAGTGATGCGCGGATCAGCTTCACCTGAAAGCTTGGGGCAAGGTCTGCCGAGCGTCCCGCAAACCATGTCCCAAATCAGCAGGCCATCGACACGCTGCGACCGAGAAATGATTTCTGCGCTTAGACGGGTATGAATGCCTGACCAGGCGTTGTGCTGTGGGTCTGCGCCGGGGTTGGTGCAAACACTCCAAATGATGAACTCGTGCGCGTGTGGTGGGCGCTCGAAAATGTTGGTGTTGTTCCCATCCAAGCAACCCTTCAACTCGATAACCGCCGTTCGCCCGTTGGGCATCGTCACGGTATAGTCGTGTCTGTTCTCTGAGCCGGAAGAGTTCCAGTCCTGAATGAATCCACCATCTTGCATGTGGTTCAAGATATGCCGAACGAAGTCTCGCTTCTCGCTCATCGTGGCCGAGAACTGACCACGAATGCGTTCCACAGCACCCCGAAATAGACCGCTGTTGTAGAACTCATTCTCAGTCAAACCGTGCTCACCGAGCTGATGGGACTGAGTTTTGAGGACTTCCGCAAATTCGACGATTTTGATTTTTAGTTCAGCGTTCTGCTGACATGGAATAACGCTCATGCGGCAACCTTAGCTGCTGCCTGTGCTGCCAGCAGGGGTTCAAAAATGTGTTTTGCCAAGTGTCTGACAACTGGAACGGCAACGCCGTCCCCCGTTAGGTGGTACGCCTCGTTGTAGTTTTTTGGAAGCTCGTAACTGTCCGGCAGGCCCATCAGCCGCGCTGTCTCCCGGGGAGAAATCAGGCGCGATCGCACATTTTCGCCTTCAACAATCAGAATCACTTGCCGGCTTGAGCCACCAGCAGGAGTGCGTAAGCACCCTGCAATATCGTCAAACCGAACTTCAGCGCGTTGAACCTTGCAGCCTACCTCGTCGCGTCGTGTGCGCTTGTAGATCGCACCCACCATTAGGCGGCCTGTTTTTTTGGCGTCATTCACCTTTTGCAGGTTCTTTTCGCTCATCATTTCCAGCAGCTTCGCGGTTTCACTGGGCGAGTTCCATTCGACTCCTTGCGGCTGATCTTCGATTAAGTCCGCGAAGGTGGTTTTCCGTTTGGATGGTGCCGGTGGGCTCCACCACAACCACTTGCTGCGTACCTTGGCAGACAGCTTCTCGTAGGCGTTCAGCAGGCCCTTTGTGTGCCAAATTGGCGAAGGTGTTTCGCTGGTGATGTTCGGGGCCGTAAGGGCCAGCTCGTCGCGCACACCAATGACGAACAGGCGGGGCCGCGAGTGAGGCACGAACTGGACGGCATCGGCGACAACGGCGCCAAAAAAGTAGCCTGCTTTCACGAAAGTCGAACAGATGGCGGCGAAGTCTTTGCCGTCATGTGAAGTGAGCGTGCCACACACGTTTTCCAGAACGATCAGTTTGGGTGCGCGATCCTCTTTAATCAGGCCTTCCATGAGGTGCCAGAACGGCCAGAAAGTCCCTGAACGATTGCCCTTCAGGCCCGCGCCTGCCCCCGCCAGTGACAGGTCTTGGCATGGGAAAGACGCCCATACCAGGTCAGCCACACCTGGCACGTCTTGAGTTGTGAGGGTGCCAACGTCCGCCACTTTCAGGACGTTCTGTGTTTTCCAGTTCTTTTGATAGACGACGCTCTTTTTGAGGTCGAATTCATTGGCGAAGACACACCGCCATTTGGTGCCAAGGCCGGCGCGGGCCATTCCGGCACCTGCGAAGAATTCGTAAAAGGTAGGGGTGTTTACCATCATGCTCTCTCTTGTTGAAGCAGCGGCCACTGTTCGCTGACATACTTTTCTGCGGCATCCCGGATCACCCAGGCCACGGAAACTTTTTTCTCCTTGGCCATGCGCTCTAGCGTCTCATGCAACTCAGGGGACAAGCTGACAGACGTTCGGACGCTCTTGTGTGTCTCCTGCTGTTTCTGTGACGATTTGCTGGGCTTGGACATGATTAGGCCACCTTAATTGATCGAATGCACCACATTACACCATACTGGTGCATTGCGCTATGTTTGTAGGTCATCCGTAGCGACCATAATCATGCGCGGAAAACCTATTTGTATCGGCTTGCAATCTAAAACCCACAAACCAGCAATCATCGCAATTTTCGAACGGAATTAGCTGCAACTGACGGGCGCTCAAACCGAGATTATTTGCAAGTGAACCTGCAATCATTGCCGCCGACCTGCAATCATCCGCAGCAAACCAGGATTATTTGCAACTAACACAAGTTCCAGAAACTCAGCGTCAAGGAAACAATATAGACGTTGATTCAACGACGAGATAGTTGGACTATCAAGGTCAGATTCGGCGTGAAGCGCATCTTGGCGAGACAAACGTCCAGAAAACGGACGTATTCTGGACTGGGCATTTTTCGAAATGGCTGTCCGCAGCGACTTGGCCGACAAAGCCCGACCTGTAGCCGCCAAAGAAAATTGAAATTGCAATGACAGCAAATGGCAAATAAGCTGTCCTTCAAAATTTAGGTGCGATAGCTTGCGTAATCTGTAATCGCATATTTCGAAGCTAACATATCCTTCGATATGCTATCGCTAACCGGAGCTACGCAGGCTGTTCAATTTACGGATAATAATGAATTTCTACATAGATGAAAGCGGTAATACTGGTGACTTAAGTTTGTCTGGCCCAGATATGGATTTCGGTACTCAACCTGTTTTCACCTTGGCGTGCGTTGGTTTATCAGACGAGAACGATTTAAGCACAGCCCTGAATGAGTTAAAGAAGAAGCACAAAGTCCAAGCAAGCGAAGTGAAGCTTTCAAAGCTTCTGAAAAGGAAGCCCAAATTCATCCTCGAAACAGTGGATTTCTTGTTATCATCAGGATCACCATTCTTCATAGAAGTCGTTGACAAGAAATATCATCTTGCAGTCAATATCACCAACAACTTTGTCTGGCCACCTTACTTCAACACAGAAGAAAACCAAGGAACAATATTTTTAAAGAACATCTTCTCAGACTTCATCTACCACAAGATAGGCAATAAAGTATTTTACGAGTTCCTTCAATCCATGAAGGAACCGTCAAATGAGAAGATTAATCGAATGTTCGCACTGCTTCAAGAAGCAATAGCCGATATAGATCATGACGTCGCCAAAGCTCTACGCGACTCTGTCAATGAAAGCAAAGATGATTTCCGCATCATGCAAGAACAAGAGGGGGAACTTGCATATAAACGATTTTTGCCAGTTCCAGATAAAAGTAAGAGAGGGCAAACCATTTGGATGTTGCCTAACTACTCATGTTTTACAAATATCTATGCAAGAATAAATCTCTATCTCTCGGGTAATATTTCATCTTGCAAGATATTCCATGATGAACAACTTCAATTTGACCAAATAATTAGCGAAGCAAAGTCTCAATTAGAGAGCAATCCAATCACTTCTTACATTCCTTCCTTTGCGGACTATAGATTCAAGCAGTCCGCAGAACTTTTCTTTAAGGTATCGCACGATAGCGCAGGAATTCAGATAGCGGATATTCTGGCTGGACTGTCTATGCGATGGTGCCAAAGCTATCTAAATGGAGAAGTGCCCACAGGCCCCATAGACGAAGCAATCGATAGACTTCTTCATCATAGTAGCCCCCCGCGTGGTATTGGAATAAATTTAGTAGCTACTCAAAATGCTGCGTTCAATCTATTTGGTGAACCAGGTTATTGAACATTTCACGGGAGGTCCCATAGGGGGTGCGGAACCGCGTGAAGCGCATCGTTCGCGATTGGTGCGGTTCGTAAACTCACCACACCCTCCGGCTGCTTTTGGTTAATCATTAGTCATTGGCACTTTTATTACGTCCGGCTGGTATTGGCCGTTATGCATAGCTATGCATAACGGCCATCGACACATGTCAGTTGCAAATAATCCTGGCTTGCTGCGGATGATTGCAGGTCGGCGGCAATGATTGCAGGTTCACTTGCAAATAATCTCGGTTTGAGCGCCCGTCAGTTGCAGCTAATTCCGTTCGAAAATTGCGATGATTGCTGGTTTGCGCGTTTTCGATTGTAAGCCGCTACACCTAAGTGTTACCCGGTGCCGGCAGGGTCACGGGTTTTTGTAGAAGGGTCTTTATTACCTTCCATATCCTTGCTGTGCTCTTGCCGTTCGCCAAGCCAGCATACCCAGGTTTGAGCGAAATCCTCGATCTTATTGAGCACAATATCTTCCTGTCGTTCTATACCGGATAGTATTAAGCGTTCACGCGTCAATTCAACTAGCTGAACATCCCGCAACGCCGGTATTAGTTCGCTGCTATTTTCCGGCGACCGCAGCCGAGCGATTCTGGTGTGCCGATTTAATAGGTTATCGCGTTCCTCGTGAACTGTGAGCCAACCGGCTAAAGCTTTTTTAAACGCAAACTGATGTTTTGGGAGTGGCCTACCTCGTTCGCGTAGGCAATGTATTTGGACCAACATTTTAAAATGGTAAAAACTGTAGTTAGGCAATAAAGTTTAATTCTGAAAACGGCTGCAAGCCGCATTCCGTCACACCAATAAAAATCGCTTGAAAATTAATGTTTCATACTGCAAGCGTGGTTTCGTTGCATACCGGATTAACCACAGGTGTTTATGTTGTTGATTTTCGATAGTATGAATCATTATTACCTCGCCAGTATGAGGCTTTATTACCCGGTATGATTTTTTATTGCCTTCCTGCAAAAACGATAAGCCTTTAATCCTTATCTTCTCGCCGGTACTGTGGTTTAAACAGGTTGTGAAATTTCCAGATGTTTGTATTCATGTGCAACAATTAGGTTTGTCATTTTCGGCAGTACCATCATGCAAGTGTTAAAAACCTTTTATGTCATAGGTGTTTACAACCCGCAGCAATATGATGCCTGGCCGTGGCATTGCCACTATGAAGACGGACAATATCTTTCAGGCAAGTACCGAGTTTGCGGGTGTAATCGGCAAGTACGATTTGAGTCCGAGGCGGCGGCGCGTGAATTCTATTTCGCTTGGAAACGATACAAGGAATTTAAATTCGAGTTGATTCCACAACGGTTATGGGTTGATGTTCCTGATCCCGTTTATCCAGTAGATCATCCGAAGTCTATCTTAAAGGCCATAACGGTGAATGAGTTCCACGGAGCCAGACTTACCGGATCGTTGTGGCTTTACGGACAGGATATATCAACGCTTTATTCCGAAAAGACAATAAGGAAGCATCGTGAAATTCTTTTGAAGTATGGCATCGATATTAACGAACCATTGCCGGATCATTTACGGATAACACCCGAGCCAGCAATCATTGAACTGGAAGACAAGCCAAAACTGACCGTCATTAAATGAGGTATTTTGTTTTCTTTACTGCTCTACTGGGTTTTCCGCGATGTTACTCAATTTCCATCTTTTGTGTCTCTTCGGCGCTGCATGCGTTTTCGACATGCCGGTAAAGCATATAGAGCACGACCGCCTATTTCTCGACCGCAGCCACAACCACAAATCCGAACTTCACTGGGCGGCTTGGCATCTAGGATCGCGCGGGCCAGTGCTTTAGCCATGTAAACCGGTACACCATTACCAACCGCTCGATACCGAGCCGACAATGTTAAATTATAGAGGTCTATTCCTCCGTTCAGCCCTTGGAGTCGGCAGAATTGGTTCCAGTCGCGTTTTCTAGTCCGCCGACCTTCCGAAGCAATACAACAAGGTTCCCATTCTACCGATTTTGGTAGGCGTGGGATCGAGATTACATGCCCTTGGCGGTGGCCATACTGAAAATGTCTGTGCCGGTTCTGTTTAGAACCGAGTTCTCGCGAGTTAATATCTAGGCGCTGGTGTGAGTACCCCGGTATTTTTACATCCGGTACGCCAGGTACGTTTTCCATGAGCCACCACAACGGTTTAGCCTCTTGAACCAGGCGAATATATTCCCCAATCATTTCCAGACCGTAGCCGGTTGGCGGCGATCCTCGACGTGCTTTGCTAAAGTCAGGGCATGGAGGCCCGCCAATTACACCATCGAATCGGCCAGCCGGAACATGGAACGAACGTATGTCACCGCCGAACAGCGGATCAGGGCCGCGCACGACTGAAAACCCTTCGGCCTCGAATCCACGGCCCAGCAGGTCGATGCCTGGAAACAGTGATAGCGTGAGGTGTGACATCGGGCGGTTGGTTGGCGATCAATCAGTCACGGCGGGCTGAACTAGGTTGATTGCGTCCGACATAGTCATTTCCTTCTATGAGTTCAGGTTATTTTCCCATCTTTACTGTGACTTGGTCAGGTCGTGCAAACTCCGGATGGTCACATTTAGGTTTGTGAGATCCTGCCTAGTCATTTATGTCTAGGGTGTTTGAATGTCTGATTGGCGGTACCGCATAGTTATTCATAACTGTGGTGGACGGGTCATTCCGGTGGCTGCGATGTGATATCGCATAGTTCTATTTGACTATGCCAGTCACAATAGACTCGTTTAGCGATCAGTGATGCCGACGCCCGCTTTTCTCTCGTCATATTAATCACCACTTAATTAATGACATTATGGCCGCGATTTCTGAGGCATGTGTTGTACGCCAATTTGTAGCGGTTATTGGCTTCCAGGCCTTGTTTGGCCGCACCGCCGATTACACCGACGGCTGCGCCAATAGCCGCACCCTTTCCGGCGTTGCCAAATACCGCACCGCCGGCAGCGCCGCCGCCGCCGCCGATCAATCCGCCTACGGCGGCCCCCGTCGCGCTCTCTTTTAGTATGCCCCCAGAGGCTTGCGTGGCGAGTTGTTCGCACTCGCTCATGTCCTGATTGAGCCTATAGGCATTGGGATCATTATGGGTATCCACCACTGGCCGGTAACCGCTCACGGAAGCACAGCCGGTTACGGCTAACAGCGCGGGTACTATTAAGAGGTGTTTGGGTTTGCATTGTCTCATGACGTTTTCCTTTTCATGGGTGGGTTAAATTGGCCGGCTTTAGCCGCCCTGCTCTGTTGCCTTGGTTCGCGTTTTCGCGGGCGCGAAAATGCACAGTGTTTAGGTTTGTTGCTCAACGATGGCTTGTAATAGTGCGGCCAGGTCGTAAGCGCCTGCCGTCTTTAAATTGGCGGCGACCGTTCTTGACCGAGTTTCGTTTTTTGGTAAAAAGATGGCTCGACTGTTCTCGTATGGCGGCGGCAATTTGCGCCATGAGTAAGTCGCGCTGAACGCTTCCATGGCTCGGTGGAATTGATTTTTCTCTTCGGCGCTGTTGTCTATCACCACTATATCGAAGCGGTTACATAAGGCTTTAACGCTGTCTGGATTGATCGAATAGGTCTTAAGTTTGCCATTTAAATAGACTTTGCGATTCAGTTTGCCGGCGATATACCGCGTTGCGGCAAAGTGATGGGAGCCGCCATCGTTGAGCAAAAATATACGGCCATCCCAGCGATAACGGCAAAAGTGGTCGGTGGTGGTGTCGGCGCGTAGCTCATTACCAATTCGTATTTCATTGTGCGCTAGGTTGCGCATTAAATTGTCTTCCGTGATGTCTACGATCCAGTTTGGGGTTCTTGCTTGTGCAAACTGGTCAAGATCGGCGTATTGCTGCAAGTCCGATGTTGAGCTTGAAAGGCCGGCGACATCTTGGATTTCACATTGCCAGGCTGGCGTCGTCTCACATTGACCGAAGTGGTCGAATTCAGGTGTGGCGAGTTCGAAGCTGCTGTAACGGCCTTGGCTGAATTGCCAGCCGTACATGATGTTATGTTTGACGAACATCGTTGGGCGAAACCGCCTGTCTCCCCATTCGTGCCACCGGACTATGCTGCCCGCGTGGACCGACTGTGGCGTAGGTTCAATTACGGGGAGGAAATTCGAATAGCTCTCGATGGCGTGGTGTAGCGTGACCGGACTGTACCCTAAGTCTTCCTGGATCAGATGAACACCCGATTGTAACCAGTGGGCGATTTTCGTTAGTGGCATAATTAATTCACCCAGGAAGCGTAGATATAGTTTGGATAGGTTTGTGTGCCGGTGCTGCCGTTGTAACGCGCTAACGCGCGACTTACGTTTCCGCCTTCCTTATCTAAGTAGCTCCTTAAAATGGCGCAGCCTAACCGCAGGTTTGTTCGCACGTTAAACAGGTCTGATGAGTGTTCACCTACGATGTCCGCCCAAAATGGCATAACCTGCATATAACCCCTAGCGCCGGCGGATGAAATGGCATATTTTCGAAAATTGCTTTCGCCCCGGATGACGGACAACACTAAGTCAGGTTCTAAGCCTGCCCGCTTGGCTTCATAGTGGATGGTTTGTAATAGTTCACGGCGCAAACGCACGTTGTGTAGCCGTTCGGATAATCCCTTGTTGCCGGTCATTTGTTTGACCAGCGCCCTGTCCATTTGGTCTACCCATTGTTGTTCGTTGCTGGTTAGTGTTGCGGATTGGCGCACGGTATCCGCTACGGTGGCATCGATTGATGCTACTTGTAAGCGGATTACTGCCTCTTGATTGGGTGCGGCGTAGGCGCTGTGCGCTACCAGCATGGCGATGGCTAGGTGTCGTCGTTTCATCCTGGCTTCTCCTTAATTGGGTACTATCTTGATTTCTTGTTTGATGGTGGTGGTATCTGGCCGTTGGCATTGGTTTTGATGATCGATCAGAAGGGTTTCGCTCACAATCTGATACATCCCGCCGGCGGATTTTTCAATCACCACCCGATACTGGTTATCCCAGTAACAGCGGCGCATGGCGTACCGATGGGCCGTTATTTCTAGGTTATTTTCACCAAGGCGTTTAATGGTTACATCGTGTAATTCAATCGGTTCAACGGACGGCTGGCCGTTGTACCAAGTTTCGCGCAAGAGTTGTTTCCATTGGTGGCCGCTTAGCTGCCGTTCACTCGTGGCCCTGTCCAGCGTTGTGACTGTGGCCGTTATATTGGCTGAGTCTCTGTATAACGTCAGCAGGTTGATATTGGCTTTATTGGTAAGCTCAAGGTATGTGGCTAAAAAGCGTTTAGCGCTCTCAACCGTTTGCTTGTCCATTTCAACCGCGTTAGCCGATTGAATTGATAGCAACAGCGCCCAGCGGGCCATTGTGACGCCTGGCTTCATCTGACTTGCGCCTGATCTTGTTTCGGCGGCTCTTTGACTATGACCGGCGGCTTACGGTCATTGAGTACGCTGTTGGCGTCGATAGTAGCTTGTTTACCCTGTTCCGATATTTCCGGTGGCGAGATTTTTTTGCCA